>JAFYPJ010000033.1 GCA_017547545.1 Clostridia bacterium
CAAGTTGCCGTCCCAATTCCGCCCCTTATTTTAATGCTTTATCAATCATTCGGTTGCACGGGGTGAAGGTAACTTTTATATATGGGAAAAGTGGCAAGTTGCCGTCCCAATTCCGCCCCTTATTTTAATGCTTTATCAATCATTCGGTTGCACGGGGTGAAGGCGATTTCTACACAGTAAAAAAATAAAGGAACGCATTTTGCGTTCCTTTAATTTTTGTTGAACAAGATTACTTGTACTTACGCTTTCTTGCAGCTTCAGACTTCTTCTTACGCTTTACGCTGGGCTTTTCATAGTGCTCTCTCTTACGGAGCTCTGCGAGTACGCCGCTTCTTGCGCACTGTCTCTTAAATCTGCGAAGAGCGCTGTCCAAAGATTCATTATCTTTTACTTTGATTTCTGCCATTTCTTTCTAACCCTCCCCTCGCTTGTCCAAAGAGATCCAAATTTCCGTTACATTATACTACAAATATCATAAATTGTCAATAGTTTTTACGGATTTAATAATTTTAAAATTTATTTATATGGTAAACCTCTTTTATTTAACAACTATATTTACAAGTTTTCCGGGAACATAGATTTCCTTAACTACTGTTTTACCGTCAATAAATGCAGCAACTTTTTCGTCTGCCTTTGCACCTGCAATAACATTATCCTTTGCTTCATCCTTGGCTATCATCATGGTGCCGCGGAGCTTACCGTTAACCTGTATTGCAATTTCAATGGTGTTATCTATTGTTTTTGCTTCGTCATATTCAGGCCACTTTGCAAGGGAAAGAAGTCCCTCACCGTCAAATTCAGACCAGATCTCCTCGGTTAAGTGGGGAGCAAAGGGATTGAGCAATGTGATAAGGGTTTTAAGCTCACAGGAGGAGATATTGCCCTTATTGTACATTTCGTTTACAAGGGACATCATAGCCGCAATAGCGGTATTGAATTTCATAGAATCTATATCCTCGGTAACCTTCTTAATGGTTTTGTGAATTGAGGATTCAAGCTCGGATGAATATCCCTTGGCATCGGCATTTACAAGGTTGCGCAGATTTGCAACGCGGTCAAGGAATCTCTTGCATCCGCGAATACTTTCTGTAGACCAGGGAGCAGACTTTTCAAAGTCACCGATAAACATTTCATAAAGACGGAGAGTATCAGCACCGTATTCTGCAATAACATCATCGGGATTGATTACATTTCCTCTGGACTTGGACATCTTTTCGCCGTTTGCACCTAATATCATGCCGTGAGCAGTTCTCTTGAGGTAGGGTTCCTTGCAGGAAAGTACACCGATATCATAGAGGAACTTTGCCCAGAAACGGGAGTAAAGAAGGTGGAGAGTTACATGCTCCATACCTCCGTTATACCAATCTACGGGCATCCAATAGTCAAGAGCTTCCTTAGAAGCGCATGCCTCGTCATTCTTGGGATCACAATAGCGCATAAAGTACCATGAAGATCCTGCCCAGTTAGGCATTGTATCTGTTTCACGCTTAGCTGCAGCGCCGCAGCAGGGACAGGTGGTATTTACCCAATCTGTACACTTTGAAAGGGGAGATTCTCCTGTATCTGTAGGCTCATAAGCATCTACATCGGGAAGCATAAGAGGTAACTGATCTTCGGGGAGGGGAACCCAACCGCACTTTTCACAGTATACCATGGGAACGGGCTCACCCCAATATCTCTGGCGGGAGAATACCCAGTCACGAAGCTTATAGTTGATCTGCTTGTGACCTAATTTCTGTTCTTCAAGCCACTCAATTATCTTCACCTTGGCATCGGCAACCTCAAGTCCGTCAAGGAATCCGGAGTTAACCATTTTTCCTGTAGCAACATCGGTAAACGCTTCATTCTGCACATCACCGCCTGCCACAACCTCGATTATGGGAAGATCGAATTTCTTTGCAAATTCCCAGTCACGGGTGTCATGGGCGGGAACTGCCATGATTGCACCTGTACCGTAGGTAGCAAGTACATAGTCTGAAATGTATATCGGTATTTCTTTACCGTTTACGGGATTTATTGCATGTACACCTTCAAGGCGAACACCTGTCTTTTCTTTTACAAGCTCGGTTCTTTCAAAGTCACTCTTCTTTGCGGCCTCCTTCTGATATTCCTTGATATCATCAAGATTGCAGAGCTTGTCTGCCCATTTTTCAATAAGGCTGTGTTCGGGAGAGATAACCATATAAGTAGCACCGAAAAGGGTATCGGGACGGGTTGTATATACAACTATGTCATCACCTTCGGAGGATTTGAATATAACCTCTGCGCCCTCGCTTCTGCCGATCCAGTTGATCTCCTGAGTTTTAACTCTCTCAATAAAATCAAGATCCTCAAGATCGTCTATAAGACGCTGTGCATATTCGGTTATCTTGAGCATCCACTGGCTCTTAACCTTGTGAACAACCTCGCTGCCGCAACGCTCGCAAACACCGTTTACAACCTCTTCGTTTGCCAAAACTACCTTACATGAGGTACAAAAGTTTACATTCATTTCCTTCTTGTATGCAAGGCCGTGCTTATAGAGCTGAAGGAATATCCACTGTGTCCACTTATAGTATTCGGGAGAAGAGGTGTTTATTTCTCTTGACCAGTCAAAAGAAAGACCGAGTGCCTGAAGCTGGGATTTAAAGCGGGCAACATTTCTTTCTGTTACTATTGTGGGGTGGATATGATTTTTTATTGCATAGTTTTCGGTAGGAAGGCCGAAAGCATCCCAGCCGATAGGGAAGAGTACATTGTATCCCTGCATTCTCTTTTTGCGGGAAACAATGTCAAGTGCGGTATAAGGTCTGGGATGGCCGATATGAAGTCCCTGTCCCGAAGGATAAGGGAACTCTACAAGAGAGAAATACTTGGGCTTTGAATAGTCTGTTGTAGCTTCAAAAGCCTTTTTTTCTTCCCAGATCTTCTGCCATTTGGTATCAATTTTTGAAAATTCGTATTTGGTGTCAAATTTACTCATTTGTATCATCCTCTTCTTTGCGAATATACTGATCTACATCAATTACCTCGGAATCATTCCAAAGCTTTTCAAGGTTATAGAATTCACGGCTTTCACGGTTGAATATGTGAACTATAACCGATGAATAGTCCATTACTATCCATGTTGCTTCTCTGAAGCCTTCAATAGACTTGGGTTTGATACCCATAAGTCCTGTTTTATAATCAACTTCATCCGCCAACGCTTTTATCTGTGTGTTTGAATTACCGGTACAGATAACAAAATAATCTGTTATTACCGTTTGGTCGGTAACATGAAGCATCTTTATATTATGTCCCTTTTTTGAATAAAGGATATTCAGTATTTCTACCGCCAGATCCTTTGGTTCAAGAACTTTATTTTCTTCCATTGCTTTTCCTCCTTTAATATATTTCAAGTCCGTTTTCTTTGATATCTTCAGCTGAATGTTCGCCTTCAAATTCTTCTTCGGTTAAATACTTTGAATTTATATATGAATCGTTTACAACAGTAAAGATCCTTTCAGTATCAAACTGTGAATCGGGAATATCTGTATCATAAAGGTTATAATGCGCATTGATTATATCTCTTAAAGCATGACGGTGCAATACAAGGTCTCCGCCTGTTTCCGAGAAGGGCGCGGAAAGCATTGTTACATTTGAGAAGTCCATGCTGAGAAGAGTTTTTGCATAATAGTCAAGGTCACTTACCGGAACCGAGTGGGTAACATATTTAAGCATGGTAGATGCAATCGGAACCGCCTTGGTAACCGTGATCTTTTCTTTGAAATTCTGTAAAAATGCAACCATAAAGAGCTTTTGAGCATCCTGGCGGGAGATATCGGCTCTTATATATCCGCTTCTGAAACGAACAAACTGTTCAGCCTTTTCACCGTTAAGATTCTGCTGTCCCTGATAGAGGTGAATATATAAGTCCTGATAAGGATCTTCATAATGCATATCGTAGGGAACATACATATCAACACCGCCTATGGTGTCTACAATGGCTCTGAAGCCTGCAAGATCCATATGGGCATAATAGTCTATATTTATATTGAGGGACTGTGCAAAGGTAAGCGCAAGACCTTCCATACCGAAACGAACATTTTCTTCGTTATTATCGCTGTTTAAAGAGCTGTAGTATTGGTGATATACAGAATTGAGCTTTCTTCTGTATCCGGTACAAAGGGTTTTTACCGATCCGCCGCAAGTATTGCAGCTTCCGTTTCTTCCCTCGGCTGTGGTAACGGGTACCTTACAGTTCATGCAGGCATAGGCATCAAGTACCACAAGGGTATCTCTTGGCAGCTGCATCAAGGTCATGTTACCGTCTGTTACATCGTAGTTTATTATCATCATAACATCTGTAAGATTGGCTCTCAGGTCCTGACCTACCACAAGAAAATTATAGTTTTCCTGCTTTCTTTCTGCAATTGTACCGTCTTCTCTTACAATGGGCTGATAGGTAGAGGTTTTAATATTGTCCGGAACCTCTGTACCGAAGTCAAGCACGCCAACTACCTTTGCAACGGTTACAAGAACTATAAGAAGCGAAAGGATGCAGATGAGTATTATTAAAAATATTCTTAATCCTTTTCCTTCCTGCTTTCTTGCGCTTCTGCGTTTGTTATGCTTTTTGTTTTGATTATAAAATTCTTCTGTTTCAAAAATATTATCCATGATTACCTCTTTTGATAATTAAATCGTTTCTGGCATTAAGAGTTTGCGTATCTATTACCTGATTTGTTTTTAAAAGGTAACTTATTGTGATATCGAAATATTTAATAAGTGTATTATCCAGGTGTATATACAACTCATTTTCTTCGGGATTTTTATAAAAATAATCCCTTAATTCTCTTAATGTTTCATGCGTTCTTGTTTTTTCTGTCCCGTCTGCAAGGAAAAGGAGCTTTTGCAAAAGATTCATACCTACACAGCCGGTGGTATGGGTTTCTATGATTTGCGAAACTTCGCTGTTGCATTCCAAGGGAAAGAGCTCACGGGCAAGCCTTGCTCCGGTTTTTGCATGAAATAATGCCGGTGTTATAATGTCTGTTTGTGTGTATTCTATTTGATAAACCCGACATAGGGTAATATGTTCGTCGGGAGATTTTTCTTTTGTAATATCATGAAGAAGCGCTGCGGTGTACAGGGTATGCGATTGCTCCTTTGTAAGGGAGAAAAGCTCGGCCATACTCTTACATTCCTCTGCTACCGCTACGGTATGCAGATAGCGTTTTTCACTCAGATTTGTTTTTAAATATTCTAAAATACTATTATATATGATAATTCATCCTCTGTAAAGATTATTGTTATAAATATATTCCGAAACCTCCGGAGGAACAAGAGCTGAAATATCCTTATTTATATTTTCGCGTATATAGGTTGAGGAAAGCTCAAGGGCAGGTATCTTCAACTCTGAAATTTCAAGACCGTATTTATCTTTCAAAAAACAGACCTGCTTTTCAATTTCAGAATTTATTTCGGAACTTTC
>JAFYPJ010000034.1 GCA_017547545.1 Clostridia bacterium
ACCTCCGGTAATACTAATCATATCCATATCTCTAATCTCGATACCATAGCTGTTGCAGCCAGCTTCGTTCACTGTCACATTTTCCGCCCATGCGGTCACAGTGCCACCCTCAATGAGGAGTTCGTATGCATAAATGGCAGACACACCAAGAGCTCCCTGGGTTCGTGCATTCACAGTGCCGCCGGTGATGGTCAGAGTGCCCTTCACACTGATACCGTGGCTGGTGTAGCCCATGCCACCGGTGATGGTTAGACTGCCGTTACCGCTGATGTTCACAGAATTGAGAGAATACAGTCCGCAGCTCCAAATACCCTCTTCGTCCTCCGTCGTGTTGTTCTTGATCACATTTTCGCCTTCAAGAACAATATTCAAAGTATTTTCGCCGGCATATCCGATGACCGCGTTGTGGTCCTCGTTGCCGGGATTGATACCCTCACCTTCGTATGTATAGGCATTCAAGGTCAGGGTGTTGGTCGTTGGCTCGTATGTTGCGCTACCGCCTGTGCCATCGGAAATCGTCAGGTTGGCAGATGTGAACTGTGTGCCTCCGATCCATAAATTGTAGCTAACGCACTGACCTTCATTCCACTTGGCGTACAGGGTGGTCATCCCGACAACAGTATCTGTTTCAAAATTCCACTCCACAGTAAGTGCTTCATCTTTATACCAGCCTGCAAATGTATACATTGCGGTTGATGATGTTTTTATGGGGTCATCGGGCTTTTCGAGTTTTTCGTTGTATCCAACATACTGTGTATCAACCGTGCTGCCGCCGTTACTGTTAAAATGAACGGCATATTCTCTTTTGTATCCGATCCATCCGGCATAATATGATGCATTGCTGGTAACTGTGCCGAAATCTTCTACTATATTGGTGTTTCCCGGTGATGAATACCAGCCGTCAAAAGCGTATTTCCACGTTGAATCAGATTCTTTAGAAGGATCAGCAGGGGGAATTATTTCATCACCATACAGAACAGTCTGTACTATGCTTTCCTCGCCATTCCATGTGCCGCCGTCACCATACCATGTGATGGTATAGGAATTGGCTTTCCATTTAGCATAAATGGTAATATCTTCAGTAACAGAGTCAGAATCAAAGTTCCATTTCCGACTAAAGGATTCATCAATATACCAACCATCAAAAGTATGACCGTATTTTTCGGGGGCAACGGGTTCAACTATTGTGCTGCCGTAATCTACTGTCTGAGAAGAAACCGCACTGCCACTGTCCACATCAAATTTAACTGTGTACTGATTCATGGTACTGCTCCACTGAGCATAGTATGTGACATTTCCGGTAACATTACCAAAATCTGTTACCATGGTTCCGCCTTCAGGCGCAGTATACCAACCTTTAAAGTTGTAAGTGTACTGCTGAGTAGCAGTTTTTGAAGGATTAGCAGGTTTAACGATTTTTGTGCCGTATTCAACAGCTCCGTTTGTGTAATCACCGCTTAAAACGCTACCGCCGTTAACATCCCAGTTAACTGTATATTTGTTAACGGTTTTTGTAAACTGTGCATAGTAGGTAGCATTGCCCTTAACTGTGTCGCCGCTCTTCCACTTGTCCCCTGAGCCATCAGCTTTGGTATTCCAGCTATCAAATGTATATGTGTACTGAACATCTGCAGCCTTTGTTGGAACAGTAGGAGCAGTGATGGTTGTTCCGTAATTTACAGAACCTTTTGTATAGTCACCTGTCAATTCGTTGCCACCGTTGGAATCCCACGCAATGTTGTACTGAGTTACAGTTTTTGCAAATTGGGCATAATAAGTTGCATTGCCGCTTACTGTGTCGCCATTTTCCCACTTATCACCAGAACCATCAGCTTCAGTGTTCCAACTATCGAAGGTGTAAGTGTGCTGCACATCAGCATCCTTTGTAGGTTCTGTGCCGTTGTATACGATAGCTGTGCCCCATGTAAGGTCGCTGTCGGTTTCAACAGTTGTGTCGCCCACAATCCATTTTACGGTATACTTAGTGTATGAGATAGTCCACTGTGCATAGTATGTTACATTACCGATAACGGTATCGCCGTCTTTAAGGGTTGTTCCGCTACCGTCCTTTGCGGTGTTCCATCCTGCAAAGGTGTAATTCGTTCCCTCATAAGACGCTTTTGTTGGAGCATTGGGATCGGTTATAGCTGTTTCGTAGTCAACAGAGCCGTTGGTGTAATTACCGCTTAAAGTGTCACCGCCGTTAACATCCCAGTTAACTGTATATTTGTTAACTGTTTTTGCAAACTGTGCATAATAGGTAGCATTGCCCTTAACTGTGTCGCCGTTCTTCCACTTATCACCTGAACCATCAGCTTTTGTGTTCCAGCTATCAAATGTATATGTGTACTGAACATCCGCTTCCTTCAAAGGTGTTGCTCCGTTATATGTAACAGCATCACCCCAAGTAAGGTCGTTATCGGTTTCTACTGTAGTGCCACCAACAATCCATTCCACTGTGTATTTGGTGTATGTGATTTCCCACTGTGCATAGTATGTTACATCATCGGTAACTGTCACATCGGGTTCAAGTGCAGTACCACTGCCATCCTTAGCGGTGTTCCATCCTGCAAAGGTGTAATTTGTTCCCTGATAAGAATCCCTAGTTGGTGTATTTGGTGCAGCTATTACTGTACCGTAATCAACAGTGCCGTTTGTGTAATTACCGTTTAAAGCATTACCGCCGTTAGCATCAAATGTCACATCGTATTGATTTATTGTCCACTTAGCGTAAAGGGTAGTTGCACCTGAAACTGTATTTTTATCAAAGTCCCAGGCCTCTGTGCAAAGCTTATCTTTATACCATCCGCCAAAGGTATGACCTATCTTGGTTGGATCTGCAGGTTTTAATGCTTTATCACCTGTCGAAACGATTGCTGTTTCAACCGAGCTTCCTTCCTGACTGTCAAAAACAACATTATTGTCATTACCTATCCATTTAGCGGTGTATGTTTCAGTTTCAGTTGCTTCTTCAGGAACCTCCTTGTTCCATCCACCAAAGCTGTAGCCGTCTCTTGCCAATACCGGTGCGGCAATCGCTTCACCATACTTATATGTTTTAGTAATAACCTCGTCGCTTCCATCATTCTTTACAAATGTAATTGTATAAACTTCACGGTTGTAATAAATCTTAACTACTGTAGAACCATCGGCAGCAATAGTCTGCTGTTCAACATCTTTTGCCTCAAAGCCAGCATAAACACCAAGACCTTTTTCGTCTGTCACACCGTCTGTTTTACCCGTCTTTGACTGCGTAGTATCAAGAGTATAAGTACCGTTCAGTTCCTGTAAATAATGTTCTACCTTGTATGTAATATCATCAGCTTCCCACTTTGCATAAAGTGTTGCACCGTTTGTTCCTTCAGGGAATTCCGGCATTACTGTTGTACTGCCTGAATAAGCAGTCTTGCAGTCGTTGTCGGTATACCAACCTTTAAATTCATAACCTGGTTTTACAGGATTTTCAGGCCATGTAATAGAGGCATCAGTACCGCCCGAAAGCTGTCCTACTGCACTACCGCCCATAGAGTCAAAACTTATGTAACGCATACCTTCAGGATCGCTCCAACTAAGATGAATAATCTTCTGTATAGGCGTGGAGGTAAATGACAATGCAGCCTTCTTCCATGTAATTGACATATCTGATGTAAGTTCCAACACCCCATCAGCTGGTGTTACTGTAACAGTGTTGTCTGCCGGATTGTAAGTAAATGCAGGATTAGTAAATGAAATAATATAGCTCTTTTCTTCGGAATCATCCTTGGAAAGCTTGCCTGTTTCACCGGTCTTAAGATCCATATACTTCATATCATATGTACTTCCGGGCAAAGCAAGCGTTTTTGTAGTTACCAAAGTATAAGCTGTATCGTCGGTGCTATTGAATGCGTAGATGTTATTCCGTTCACCTGCAGACCACAATGGCCACTCCTTGGAATACAAGCTGGGGGTCCAGCTTAACTTGTTGCTGCTGAACAACTGAGCTACAAAATTAATATCTAAATAAATACCAATTTCAATAAGCATAGCTCCTGCAGAGTTGCTCTTTTTACCTGCGCTCTGCGTCCATTCAAGATGATAGAAGAAATAACCCCATAATCGTGCATAAGCACCAACCTCTGCAGTGATACCTACTTTATCAATCTTCAGCGAAACCAGACCTACATACATTTCTAATCGCAAGCCTGCTCGGATACCAATTGTACCTATTACATAGAAGTCGAAATTATATTGAGGCTCAATTATGTCAATAGTCTCATTGGTTGCAGTCTTTGCCTTTACTCTTACAGAGAAATTGTATTTCTTCTGGGTTGTATAGTCAAATTCCATACCCATTACAACGCTCAGGTTGGCAGATACAACAAAACTACCCTTAACCTGCCAGCAGAAAATATGCAGAAAAGCACTGCCACTGGTATCAAACAATTTGACATCTACAATATCAATCCAGTAATCACTTGCTTTGTCCATTACCTTTTGGTATGTAGTGGGCAAATCACCCAGGATATCTTCGTCATCAGAAGATGAACCGCCGTTTTCTTTGTCTATTATCTTTTTAAGAATTTTTTCCAGTTTATCACCTAATGCCGCATTGTCCCCGTCAGCGGTATGGATGCTGGCTTTAAAGTCAATTCCTGTATAGTTTCCGACCTCAAATGAAGCGTTAAGTGAGTAGTCATATTTCAAGAAGCCTATTTTATGACGCTTTGTGCTGATATTCTGCTTTAAGATAACTTCTTCGTCAAATTCGGCTGTGATACC
Organism: Clostridia bacterium; assembly: GCA_017547545.1. GTDB lineage: Bacteria > Bacillota > Clostridia > Oscillospirales > CAG-272 > RGIG7300. The sequence goes on from JAFYPJ010000034.1 coordinate 4,759, forward strand.
AATAACTAATTTGTTACCGTCACTGCCTTTAATAGTTACAGTAAACGGAATCTTTACAGATACAGCGAATCCTTTGCCTTTCAAATGCTTTAATTCTTTGTTTGCAGAAACACTTGCACGAATATTCTTTTTGTCAAAGCTTACCGTTACAGAATTTCCGTTGTTTCCTGCACGGGTAATGCTGTTGGTGTCATACTGTACAGAGGACTCTCTCATATTACGCATGCTGAATGTAACCTGTTCTAAATCCGGAACTTCTTCCAGATTATTACTCTCAAGCATAACAGATGCAAGATATAAAGCAGCTTCTTCTACATAGCCACTGTCCTCAACATCCGCTATTACATCGTTTTCAATCTGGTCTTTTTCTTCTTCGGTCAGTTCAATTGCCTTGTCTTGTGTGTAGTAAACATCAAAAGCCTCTTCTACATCATTTTCTGTTACAACTATGTAGGTGATGATGTAATTATCATCGGATGTTATCAACCCTGTAATTTCACCATAAGAAGAAACATCAGTTGAATTATCATAAGTTTTTCCTGCTGTAAGGAACGCAAGGAAATCACCGACATCAAGGCTTTCAGCTTCTACTGAGCCCATTGCAGCAGCAAGGTTTGCTGTTGAAATAGTAATCTGATTATCAATACTGTCACTATCCCAGTTGCTCTGAATAGGCAACACATCGGAAATAAACAGTACGTCATTAAGTTCTGCCATTTCGTAGGAATAGTTATTTCCGTTTTTAGCTGTAATCTTTACATAGGCAACATGCCCTTCAGTAGAAGTAACATCTGTCAAATCTACATTACCTGATGTAATAGCTACTGTATCACCATTGTTAAGAATTACATCACCGCTATATGTAAATGTACCGCTACTGTCGTTCTGTGCAGCAACACCTGATTCATCAATCTTATAAAGGCCTTCAAATATATCCTCACTAAGTCCGGAAGTAGTTTCTACCGGAATCTGTTTAACATTTTTATCGACTTCTGCATTTGTTACTGTTTCTTTGGCTGTTAAAATGTTAAAATAGCGTATGCTTTCAGACTGTACATCTTCGCCCACCAATTTAAACTGTGCGCTGTCACTTATAAGTTCTACCTGATACGTCTGACCTGCGTCAAGTGTAGCAGTAACCTTGGTGCCGCTTACACTGAAATCAACCTCCGTATTACCACCGGTAATATTGATGAATTTAATAGCAGAATTAATATTGGATACACCAATTACATCAAAGGTATATACCCCTTCTGCGACATCTGTTCTTGTAATGTAGTTGGGTGTTTCTATGGAGGTTACCTCATCACCTGCGGCAACATTGGCATAAAGCGTCATATTGCTATCTACAGTATCTCCCGTTTCAACACCAGTAGTCATCTGTTCATCATAGTACCATCCAAGGAAGATAGTCCCACTCTTATTAGGAGTAGGTAAAGAACTTATGGCTGTACCGGAAGCATATGTACCTGCTGCAGGTAATGTAACGTCTGCACTTCCGTTTCCTAACTCGAATTTCACTTCATAGTAGCGTGTTGAGGAATTGCCACCCCCTGATGGTCTGTGATTGCTCGTAGGCTTCTTCGATTCTTCCTTTTCAGGTTCTTTCGTATCAGTAGGAAGTTCCGCCTTGGGATCAATCTTTATTCTGTCGGAAGGAATACCCGGTTCTTTATACCACGTTTCAACAACATCATCCGTACGCTGTGCTATTGCGGCAGTTTGTGCACGGGTTGCATCATCTTTCGGATTAAAGTTAGTTCCGTCACCGTTTAACAGTCCCTGTTTCCAAAGGCTCTTAACTGCGTCCTGTGCCCAAGGCGAAACCATGTTCATATCTGCAGGGGTTGTTGTAATATTCTCTCCGGTTGAATAGTCAATATCAAACTCTTCAAAATAGCGTACAAAGAATGTAGCTGTCTGTTCACGGTTGATAAGACCGTCAGGTGAGAATGTTCCGTCACCCATACCAGAAGTAACACCGTGTTTTGCAGCCCAAGCTACATATGGTGCATAGTACATATTTGCAGGAACATCCTTAAAAGGAGTTTGTCCTGCATAGTCGGTAGTGTTTACACTTGCCATCCGTCCAAGTACGGTAACAAACATTCCTCTTGTCATTGTACCGTTTGGAGCAAAGGTTGTTTCTGAGGTTCCGTTGAAGAACCCGTTGATGCGTGCATACTGAACAGCATCGTAGAACCAATCGTCTTCCTTTACATCTGTAAAGGGATTTGTTACTTCTACTGCTTCACTTGTAGTTGACGCTGCAAATACTGTTGCCGGAACAAGCGTGAGCATTATGCTGAACACCAGCAAAAGACTTATCAATCTTTTCATTTTGTGCATCCTTCCTTCCGTAATTTTTTATATGATTAACGAAGCGGTTGCTTCTATTAAATCCGTAATTTGATTTTATCACAACAAAGATACAAAAAATGTGACAATACATGCAGTTGACTTATATTTATTTTACACAACATATTGCATTTTTGTATACACTATGATATAGTAATTATACACCGTCCATCGATGGGCGATGCAAGTGTTTTTTGAAAAATTTTCATTTTTTCAAAAATAATTATTTTATGTTATAGAACGAGGGGATTTTTATGGAAAATAACCATTTATTTTCTATCGGCGAAATTTCAAAAGCCGTAGGAGTAACAAGAAAAATAATATTGAATTACGAAGCAAAAGGTCTTATAACCCCCGACAAAAAAGACGGAACCACTGGAAACAGATATTACAGTATTGATACCTTTACCCAGGTTCGTACCATCCGTGTGTTTCAAAACTTAGGTCTTTCACTTGATGAAATCAGAGAATACTTTAGTGGGAAATCAGACTTAGAACCAATGATACAAAGACTTGAAAAAATGAGGGATGAACTTAACCTCACCATAGAGAAGCTTAAAGAGCGAACCAAAAAAGCTAATGCCGCTATTGAAGAGATTACCATTCCGGCTCAAACAATTTATTCCCGTACATATAATTCTTCTTCAATCAAGGATAAAACAAATCTTCTCCGCGATACAGCACTTGAAGCTTTCAAGGCATACGAAACAGATACAACAAGGCGTTTATATTATATTGAGTATTCTGTTAAGGTTCCTGATGAAATATCCTATTG
>JAFYPJ010000035.1 GCA_017547545.1 Clostridia bacterium
GGGATTTTGAAAGCCCGCTGTAGGTTACGCAGAAAAGGTCGGGAGCAAGGGATGCAATGGAAATATGCTCCTCATCATCCATAACAAGACGGTCATAAATTTCATCGGAAAAGATCATAAGCTGATTTTCCCTTGCAACCTGAACTATTTGTTCAAGCACTTCCTTCGGATAAAGTGCGCCCGTGGGATTGTTGGGATTGATTATAACTATTGCCTTTGTATTTGAATTCACCTTTTTTCTGATATCATCAATATCCGGATACCATTCACTTGATTCATCACATACATAATGAACTGCCTTACCGCCGGCAAGGGTTACGCAGGCTGTCCAAAGCGGATAATCGGGAGCAGGTACAAGAACCTCATCACCCGAATCAAGAAGTGCAGACATACAAAGATTTATAAGCTCGCTTACACCGTTACCGGTATATATATCATCTATTGAAACATTGGGAATATTCTTAAGCTGGGCATACTGCATTATTGCTTTTCTTGCAGAAAAAAGTCCTTTTGAATCAGAATAACCCTCACATTCGGTAAGCTGACGGCGCATATCGTAAATAACCTCATCCGGGGTTCTGAAGCCAAAGGGTGCAGGGTTGCCTATGTTCAATTTAAGTACCTGTGTTCCTTCACTTTCCATTCGTGCAGCCTCTTCAACAACAGGACCTCTTACATCATATAATACATTATCTAATTTTGCGGATTTTTTGAAGCTTCTCATATTATCCCTGCCTTTCGTTATCTCGGTATCATCTTCTCCCTCAAGCCACAGCGGCTCAACCTCCAAAGCCTTTGCCAAAAACAAAAGCATTTCCTTACGCGGGGCTGATTTACCCGAAACATATTGGGAAATCTGACTTTTACCCAATTTGATTCCGTTTTGCTCTGCCATACGGATAAGGTCTATTTGTTTTATTTGTTTTTTATTCAGCAATGAACCGAATCTTTGAGAAAAAATTGAACTTTTCATAATCATGCTCCGATTTTAATATCGTTTTGTTATATTATATGCGATTTTTTCATAATTTTCAATAGTTTTTCACTAAAATTCACACCAAGTTCAATTTATTTGAGCCAATGTTCATTTTCGTTATTACCGTCTTGAACTTTTTCCAAAGAGTTTCCTAAGTATATTTATATTATAATATTTATATAAACATTGACAATAATTGAACTTTGTGTTAATATGAGTGTTAGTTTATATCTGTAAAGGAGAAATTTATTATGAATAATGTAAACAACTTATGCAAACAAGTTGTTGCAGCAGGCATACTTTTATGTATGCTTTTGTGTATGATGCCCTTCACGGCATTTGCCACAATTATAGAAGGAATGGAAAAAACCGAACAAAATAATGATTTTGGTTTTAATTATGTTCCCGAAATTGAAATGTATTACGATAAGCCCACAGGCGAGGTTTCGGAATACGGTTACCAATATACCGCAACCTATGACTCAAGCGGCAATATTGTAGAAAAAAAGCTTAATGCAGAAACGGCAGACAGAAGTTTGGCAAAAGCAGAAAGTTACCCTTCCTCATATAACAGTATGAATGTAACGAACTCTGTAGGTGCCTCCATTATTTCTCCCGTTAAGGATCAGGGTAACTACGGTACCTGTTGGGCACAGGCAGCGGGTTCTGCCACCGAAACAGTATATCTGCGCAATTATCCCGTAAGCAGCGTGGATTTTTCAGATGGACATACCGCGTATTTCGGAAACATGCCCAGAGTTACAGATCCGGATGATCCCACCTACGGTGACGGCCGTCCCTGGCCCGACTTTCTGAATTCAGGAGGAAACAATTATACTTCAGGCGGAACCTTTGCAAGATGGGCAGGTCCTGAATTAGATATGTATGCTCCCGATCCGGACTGGCTTACCAATGTTGATAACCTTCAGTATAACGAGGTAACCCGTTATGTTGCCGAACAGCATCTTATTACCAATATTCTTATCAACGGTCATGACCAGAGTACAATGAAGCACTATATCATGAATTTCGGCGGACTTGTTGCCACCTATACCTCCATGTCAAAATATTACCGTTTCGGTGATATGACAACATATTATCAGAATGTAGATGATACTCTCAATCATGCGGTTTATATAGTTGGTTGGGACGATACCATTCCCCAATCTGCCTTTAATGTAGCACCTCCCGCACCGGGTGCATGGCTTGTAAAGAACAGCTGGGGTACAGAATGGGGTGATGAAGGTTACTTCTGGCTCTCCTACTATGATACATCCCTTAATTATGCATGGCTTATGGATTTTGAAGATACAAGCATAGTAGATAATAACTATCAGCATGACGGCTCCTGGAATGCCGGTGTTGGTTACCTTGCTATGAAAACCGGTCCTAAAAAGAGTGCAACAATGTCTAATATATTTGTTGCAAACGGTGAAGAGATCTTAAAGCAGGTTGGTTTATACAGTAAGAATGCACTTGCTGATTTCAACATCAGTATATATCTTGATCCCACAGGTAATCCCGACACAGGCACATTGGTTCACCAGGAAAGTGCACGATTCTCCTGTGAGGGTTACCGTACAGTAAACCTTTCAAAGCAGATACCCCTGAGTGCCGGTCAGAAGTTCTCTATAGTTGTAGAAATAAATTCCCTTACCGCGGAAGATTCTTATCTGGTAATGGAAAACTCCGGTTTTTGCGTTGGTGATATGGGTGAAAGCTTCTACCTTATGTATGATGACGGTAAGGGCATGAAGCTTTGGCAGGCTATAGATTACAACTGCATTATCAAGGCATTTACTTCCGATGTTGCAGATGTTGATAAGTCTTCGGCACAGATGGTATACAACGCGTGTCTTGAAGCAGGATTTGGCGAAGATAATATTTATATGCAGTATGCAAAGAATGTGCTTGATGATCCCAATGCCTGCAAGCAGGATGTAAAGAACGCGTATCTCAGATTGGCGCACCAGTATAATGTAAAAGGAACCACAGTAAGCTTTGATCCTATACTTCCCGTTGAAACGGTTCCCAAAACCATTACAACAGGTATGGGAAATGTTATCACACTTCCCGAGGTAACTCCCGAATATGAAGGCTGGGCATTTATCGGTTGGAACGAAAGCGGCAACGCGGCAAACGGAGTTTATACACCAGGTGGCACCTATTATGTTCCGGGTAATGTAACCTTAAAGGGTTGTTGGGTTCGTTCAGACGGTGACGGTGCATATCCCACAGGCGGTCAATATGCGGTATACTATTCTCCCAATGGCGGTAACTGGCTCTATTCCAATAACAGAATAATAAAATCCAGAACCGAAAACGGTCTTATGAAATTCCCCGAAACCTTTGATTTCCCCGAAGAGGTTACATATCTTTCAAGAGACGGCTACCGTTTGCAGACAGCACAGGCTGATATGACAGTTGCTGAATTCTGGTCAGGGGACGGCAAGGGAAACACCACCTATAACGATCCTTTGGTTAATAACGGCTATGAATATGTAATATACGAAAACGGATACAATGGAAGCGTGTTTATGGTAAACACCGACCGTGTTCCCTACGGCACAAACATCTTTGTATATGCGGCATGGGATCCGATCATTACATATGTTATGAATGACGGCTCGGATATAAAGATACAGGACTTTAACTATATTACCGGCGGCAACGGTTACACAATACTCGGTACAGGTGATTATACAAGATATTCTTCATCCTCTGCTTTAAATGAAGGCAGAATACCGGATAATAACAATACTCTTCATGCAAACCGTGAGGGTTATAACGGTCCCACACAAATTCCAGAAAAAGCTGACGATACCCTTCTCGGCTGGAATACAAAGACGAATGGCAGCGGTACATTCTATCCCGCAGGCAGTGAAATTGATGTAACCGAACCCACAACCCTTTATGCAGTATGGGAATCCGCACAGCCTGAAGAACCTGAAATTCCCGATGAACCCGAACCTCCCGCAGTTACAGAACCTACAGTTTCAGCAGAAGGCGCAATTGTAACAGTTTCCGGACTCAGCGCAGATGTTAAGGATATATTCCTTGCTCTCGGTGAATATGATAACTACACAGATGTAAACAACAATAAGGTAGTTCGTCTTACCCAGAATAAGCTTCAGGGTGCAGAGTCCTATGACTACACAGTACCCGCAGGCGGAGTATTTACCGTACTTGTTCGTTACAATGACGGCACAATGAAGTATGCTTATGTTACAGTTAATGTAATAGTTCCCGAAATGTCCGCAAACGGACTTCAGATAACAGTATCTAACCTTGAAGGTGTTAAGGTTATCCGTACCGCTTACGGTGAATACAAGACCGCAGCAAAGATAAAAGCTGCAGAGGGTGCAAGAGCCTTTACCGCAAAGGGTGTACTCAAGGGTGTTGATCAGTACACAATCCAGTACAGAGATAACGGTATAGCTACAA
>JAFYPJ010000036.1 GCA_017547545.1 Clostridia bacterium
AAAATTATGACCGAGATAGGGGAGCACTACTTCTTCATGATACTCACATCTTGAACAATCATTTACAAGAAGACCGTCCTTTGTACAGGTTTCGTCATAAGACTTAACTCTGTTTTTAACAAGATCATGTCCGCGAGCAGCGACATTTTCAGAGAATGTAGCACCGCAGGAGCACTTTTTGATTTCCTTACCAACCTCTGTACAGGTAGGCTTAATGGAATCTACAACCTTATAGGAATGTTCATGATTGGGATCCATTTCCTGAGCTTTAAGAACTACACTTTCCGATATCATGGGAATAAGCGTTATAACAACAAGAAATAATGAAACTATACGGTTAAAATGTTTTTCCATTGTCTCCTCCAAATTTGTATTTTATATATTGATTTTAACACCCAATGAAATACTTGCCAATATATCTACTCCGTTGTTTGCAATAATTGATAGGAATTTATTGATAAAAATATTTTCATCGGGAATTTCATTTTACGATATGCCTTACACAAACTAATGACATGCACTATACAGAAAGCCTCCCTGTGTTTAGGGAAGGTGGCATTGGTGCAATATGCCAAGCGCAAAAGCGGTTGGGAAATTGCACTCAATGACGGATGAGTAGGTAAATGGAGATTTTCGTCCGCAAACGAAAATCCACCCTTTAAATTTCCCAAACATTGAGTAGTGCGAAGTTTATTTCAATAAATTATTTTTCTGTTTGATAAATTAAAAGGTCAAGGTTTCACCCGGCTTCACGCTATAGAGCTTTCCGTCAATATCAAACCATATTTCGTAAAGGGTGGGATTATAAACTCTTGTTCCCTTTGCGCTCCACACAAGGGATTCATAAGCCTTTGTGTAGTTATAAATTTCAATATTGGTGGCATACCAGATATCCTCTTTACCGGAGAGCTCTTGGCAGATCTTTTCCATGTGTGCCCATGCACCGTCATCATCGCCAAACTCAGAGGAATGTCCCCAGACAAAGAAAAGACGAGGGGTTACACCGCTTTGAACATGTCCCTTCGGTGAAAGGTCGATACCCACAAATTCTTTGATATAATCAAATATCTTATCATGATAGTGATGAACGGTGGGCTGCCATGCATACCAATCATTGGGCATGGAAAAATCGTTATAGCCTATTTCAAGACTGCGGGCATAGGCAATATCAAGATGTTTAAGATAGCTCTTTACATCCTCGTAGCATGCTCCGTTTTCAAAGCCAAGCACACCGCTGTCTGCATAGGCAAAACCGCGAATAATGGTATTATATCTTTCTTCAAGCTCACAGCGGCACTCGTAAACCTCTTTTATTCCCTCAACGGGGCGCAATGTTCCCAAGGCTCTGTGATCAAGGCCGTGAAGTGCTATTTCATGACCACGGTCAAGAATATATTCCTTTGTTTGTTCGGTACTCATACAGTAATCCCAATCACGGCGCAATTCCTCACCGTTAAGATTAAATGTACCCTTTAAATCATATTTTGTAAGGAGATCAGAAAAACGCATATCCTTCTTGCTTCCGTCATCATAGCTGAAGGTTACAGCCTTTCCAACACCTCCGGGAAAACGCATAAAAATATATCTCATATTTACTCCTTGTAATTCACATTGCAAACAATAAACAAAAAACGCTTACTGTTTATATTATTTGATATTATCATAGCTCATGAATATCTTGGCTGCCTGAGCTCTTGTAACCGTCATTTTTGGAGAAAGGGTAAGAAGATTTATATCCGTTGAGCCCAAAATACCTACATTTACCGCCCAACTGCATGCCTCCTTGGACCAGGAGCTGATAAGATAATAGTCTGAATATCCGCTGAGATCCGCCCTTTTATCCACATCTATTCCCTGCTTTTGGGCATATCTGTAGAACAGTGTTGCAAGGGACTCACGGTCAATATTCATACCAACTCCAAACCTTCCGTTCCCCGTTCCGTTTACATAACCCGATTCATTAGACCAGATTACAGAAGGTCCGTACCATGAATTAACCTCAACATCATTAAATTCTGTTTTAGTATATTTTGTAAGATCGGCTCCTGCCACTCTTGCAAGGATAACTACAAACTGTTCACGGCTCAGCTTACCTTCGGGATTGAACTTATTATTACCTATACCCGTAATATAGCCCTTACCGGAACAATAACTTACACCCTCGGAATACCATGCAGAAGCGCTAACATCAACAAATACGGTACTGTTCTTTTTCGGAAGTGTTTTTGTTTCAAGAACTACCGTACATACTGTGCAGTATTTTATCTCTTTTCCCTCTTCTGTAGTAGTTGGTTCAACTACTACCATCCACTTTTCTTTATGTGCTTTAGGAATACTTTTTGTATAATTGTTTCCGCATTCACACAAATAAAGCATTATTCCTTCATTTTCGCATGTTGCTTCGGTTAAAACAGATTCTTTATAATTGTGTTTTCCCGTACTTGTTCCCGTTGCTGTAACCGTATCCTTTGTTCCGCAACCGTTATCACAGTATGCGGTTTTTGTTCCGTCTTTACTGCAGGTTGCATTACCGTCATATTTATAATCGGTAAAGCTGTGACCGTTTGAAGAGCATATATCCAAATATAATGATATACCGTAAGAGCCTATGTTTTCACCGTTACCCATATGACCGGGAGTACCGTCGGGAAGAGTTTCGGCTGCCGTGATATAACGCCCCCATGTTTCAACAGAAAGGGATTCCATGTCATAGAATCTGTCCTGATAAAGTACACTTGTTTTTATCAATGAATTCCGAGTGAGAATATCCTCCTTGGTAATATTAACAAAGCCCAAGGAGGCTTCTTCAGTATCGGCAATTATATCATCCCAGGAGATCTTGAGCTCGAAGCACCAGCCTGTTTCGGTTTTGTGACCTGCTGCTTCTACCTTATCGGTAACATCACCGGGTTCGGATGTATTAAGCTTGAAAACCTTTGCCTCGTCGCCTTCAAAAAGACCTACAAGATAGTTTGCAGATAAATCTGTGCTGCCTGTAAAACCTTCTGCCATCAAAGCACCAAGGGGATCAAACATTACGCCGAAAACATCACCGTT
>JAFYPJ010000037.1 GCA_017547545.1 Clostridia bacterium
GTTGCAAATTCAATACTTTTCAACAATTAAATCCCCAATTGCCGTTTTTAAATATTTGAACCTTATCACCGTTTTTAAGGATAGCTTCAATATCAAGATCCTCGCATCCGATCATAAAATCAACATGGATCATAGAATCGTTGATACCCATATCTCTTAATTGCTGTAAGCTCTTATCGGCATATCCTTTGATAGTATTTGTGAAGCCTTCACCCATAGCAAGGTGACAGCTTGCGTTTTCATCGAATAAGGTATTATAGAATGTAAGACCTGAATTTGAAATAGGAGAATCATGGGGAACAAGAGCACATTCACCAAGATAAGCAGCGCCCTCATCCATTGTAAGCATTTCTCCAAGTAAGGATTCGTTCTTTTCCGCACCCCACTTAACAGCCTTACCGTTTTCAAACTGAATATAGAAATTATCAATAATTTCACCGCGGTAGGACAAAGGCTTGGTGGAATATACAATACCTTCCGCCACTCCTCTTTTTGGAGAAATGAAAACTTCTTCGGAAGGAATATTTGCATTAAAGCTGAAGCCTTGTAATGATTGCTCGCAACCGCCCATAAAAATTGCTTCAGGTATCATACCAACGGTAAGATCTGTACCGTTTTTGGCGGTATAATGAAGCTTGTCAATTCCAAGAGAATTGAGATAATTACATCTTTTTGCAAGGTCGCTATTATGCTCCTGCCATTGTGCAATAGGATCCTTGTCTGCTCTTGCTGTATAGAGAATTGATTCCCATAGCTTCTCAACAGCCTGTTTTTTTGAAAGATTGGGAAACATCTTTTTTGCCCATTTAACACCGGGTACCGCCGCAATGCACCATTGATATTTGTTATCCATTTCATCACGGTAAGGCTTTATAACCTTATAACGTCCCTGTGAACCCTTAGACATCTTTTCCTGGTTTATACCTGCAAGTCCGTCGGGATCTTCAGAAAGCAGATATATCATACAAGGCAGGGTGTTGCAACGGTGTTTAAGTCTTTCTTCCTCCCATTTTTCAACGGTAGAAAGTTTTTTTACTGTTTGATACTTAACATGAAGCTTGGTAAGAGCCTGATGCTCAAACTGAACAATAACCTTTGATGCTTTGCATTTGTAGCATTCATTAACAAGCATTTCAACAAATTCAGGTTGGTCAAGCTCTGCAACTATCATAACCTCTTGTCCTTTTTGGATATTTACACCCATTCTGGCAATAAGCTTCGCATATTCACGCAATAATGTTTTTTTCATAAATATCTCTCCTTATGATTAAAGCGATGAATAATCATCGCTTTACATTATATTTTAGTTAATGCCTGTTCGATATCTTCAATAATATCGTCTGCATTCTCAATACCTACAGAAAGACGGATAAGATCGGGAGTTGTGCCGCTTTCAATAAGCTGTTCGTTAGTCATCTGACGGTGGGTTGTACTTGCAGGATGAAGAATACAGGTTTTGGCGTCGGCAACATGGGTAGCCACGGTACAAAGCTCAAGAGAATCCATAAATGCGGTTGCTGCATCTCTGCCGCCCTTTATACCAAAGGAAATAACACCGCTTGAGCCTTTGGGTAAATATTTTTTAGCAAGCTCAAAATATCTGTTGCATTCAAGGTTAGGATAATTAACCCAGGTTACCTTTTCGTGTGCTTCAAGATATTTTGCAATCTTTTCGGCATTTTGGCAATGACGCTCAACTCTTAAATGTAATGATTCAAGACCTAAATTAAGAAGGAAGCAGTTCATTGCGGAGGGAATCGAGCCAAGGTCGCGCATAAGCTGAGCAGTAAGCTTGGTAATATATGCACCCTTGCCGAATTGCTCGGAATAGCTGATTCCGTGATAAGAAGGATCGGGATCAACAATACAAGCGAATTTTTGCGGGTATTGTGACCAATCAAAATTACCGCTGTCTACTACAACACCGCCAACAACAGTAGCGTGTCCGTCCATATATTTTGATGTGGAGTGGGTTACAATATCAGCACCGAACTCAAAAGGACGGCAATTGATGGGGGTAGGGAAGGTATTGTCTACAATAAGGGGTACACCGTTATCGTGAGCAGCTTTAGCAAATGTTTCAATATCAAGAACCGCAAGGGCAGGGTTTGCAAGAACCTCCCCGAAAACGGCCTTGGTATTAGGCTTGATTGCAGTACAAATTTCTTCATAACTTGAATCGGGAGCAATGAATGTTGCATCAATACCCATCTTTTTCATTGTAACGCTGATAAGGTTGAATGTACCGCCGTAAATTGCAGATGAAGCTACAATATGATCACCTGCACCAACAATATTGAAAAGCGCATAGAAGTTTGCTGCCTGACCTGAAGATGTAAGTATAGCAGCAACACCGCCTTCAAGGTCGGCGATCTTCGCGGCAACAGCGTCATTGGTAGGGTTGGCAAGTCTTGAATAGAAATATCCTTCAGCCTTTAAGTCAAAAAGGTCGCCCATCTCCTTACTCGACTCATATTTGAAAGTAGTTGACTGAACTATAGGAAGCATCCTGGGTTCACCGTTTTTGGGTGTATATCCCGAATGTAAGCATTTAGTTTCAATTTTTTTGTTACTCATTATTATCCCTTCTTTGCAAAACTGTCTTTAAGACTGACAATAAGGTTATATGTGTTTTCGTTTTTTGTATCCTTTACAAAGTAACCGTTGCGCACAAACTGGAATTTATCTCCGGGCATTGCATCTTCCAATGAGGGCTCCAACATACAGTTTTCAAGCTTTGTTACCGAATTAAGGTTAAGATAATCGTCATATGTCTTATCTTCGGGAATGTCACCTGTGTTTTCGATATCAAAGAGCTTATCGTAAAGCATAACGGTAGCAGATTTTGAATATTCAGCACTAACCCAATGGATAGTACCCTTGATTTTGCGGTCAGGCTTATTTGTGCCTGTTTCAATATCTGCAGTACAGCGAAGCTCTTTTACAGAACCGTCTTCGTTCTTTATTATTTCATCAAGCTTGATAATATATGCGCCCATTAAACGAACTTCACCGTCGGGCTTCAAACGGAAGAACTTAGGCGGAGGAACTTCGGCAAAATCGGATTCATCAATATAAAGTTCACGGGTAAAGGGAACCTTGCGTGTTCCGGCATTTTCATCATTGGGGTTGTTGGTAACTTCAAAATATTCGGTTTTTCCTTCGGGGAAGTTGGTAACAACCACCTTTATGGGTTTAAGAACAGCAATTCGGCGAAGTGCGCTCATGTTAAGGTCTTCACGAACACAGTGTTCAAGAAGCTCCATATCCATTAAGCTGTAATTCTTTGCTATACCTGCGCGGCGGACAAAGTCAAAGATAGCGTTAGGACTGTAACCGCGTCTTCTTAAACCGCAAATTGTAGGCATTCGGGGATCATCCCAACCGTCTACAAGATTGGTTTCAACAAGCTTACGAAGATATCTTTTACTCATAACAGTATGAGTAACATTTAATCTTGCAAACTCATACTGATTGGGCCTGGGATCAAAACCGCCTATATTTTCAATAACCCAATCATAAAGAGGTCTGTGATTTTCAAATTCAATAGAGCAAAGGGAATAGGTAATGCCCTCAAGAGCATCCTGAATAGGATGTGCAAAATCATAAAGAGGATATATGCACCACTTATCACCCTGGCGGTGATGATTAGTGTGGAGAATTCTGTATATAGCGGGATCGCGCATGTTCATATTGGGTGAAGCCATGTCGATTTTTGCGCGCAGAGTTCTTGCACCGTCCTCAAACTCACCGTTTTTCATTCTTTCAAAGAGGTTAAGATTTTCCTCAACAGATCTGTTTCTGTAGGGGCTGTCCTTACCGGGTTCTGTAAGTGTACCTCTGTATTCTCTCATTTCATCGGCAGAAAGGTCACATACATAAGCCTTACCGTCTTTAATGAGCTTTACAGCATATTCGTAGCACTTATCAAAATAATCAGATCCGTAGAAAACACCGCCGGTAGGCTCACAGCCAAGCCATTTGAGGTCCTCGTAGATAGATTCTACATATTCGTCATCCTCTTTTGAAGGATTGGTATCGTCATAACGGAGATTAAAAAGACCTCCGTATTTTTTTGCTGTCATAGAGTTGATCCATATTGCTTTGGCAGAGCCGATATGAAGATAACCGTTAGGTTCGGGAGGAAAACGGGTGTGAACAGTGTTCTTAACACCCTCTGCTAAATCTTTGTCAATTATATCGTGTATAAAATTCGATGTGCTTAATATTTCATCCATTGTATTCACCTCAAATATTTGCTATAGCATTATTGATTCTTGCAAGAGAACGGTCCTTGCCTAAAATATTCATTACCTCATACATATCGGGAGAGTTGGTTTTACCTGTAAGAGCAATTCTTATAAACATGCTTATGTCACCAACATGTCCCTTGTATTCATCGGGATTCTTTTTATAAAGCTTTGTTTCGGGAGCAAATCCAAGTTCCTCTGCAATCACCTTGAGCTTTGCGAACCATTCGTTTGCATCGTCATTTTCGTTATATGTTTCAACAAAACGGGAAAGTGCATTTTTGATATCATTCTTATCAAAGTTATCGGGGTAATCTGCCTCTACCTTGAATAACTCATCATAGAACAAACCAACATAGGGCTTAACATCCTTCCAGATGCAAAGATCCTTACGGGGCTTGGGAGTTCCTCTGCCGATTGAAAGTATCTTTTTAGCATATTCCTCGTCACTTGTAAAGAGCGAGTAAAGCTCTGTATCATATTCCTTTGCCCATTTAACAATTTCAGCATAAACCTCATCTGTATCCATATGGGCAATTGTGTTTTTACTGATATCGTTGAGCTTGTCAAAATCAAAGAGAGAACCCGATGCACTCATCTTTTTGATGGAGAATGCAAAATCATTCATATCAGCCTTGGGATTTGCGGCTCTCCATTCCTCGTAGTTGGAGTTAAGCAGAGTCATAACATATTCCTTAACAGACTTTGCGGGATAGCCTTCCGAAACATAGAAGGAAAGACCTGCACCAAGATCACGCTTGGATAATTTCTTTTTGGATCCGCCCTCCATTTTCATAAGCTGAGAGATGTGGAGATACTTTGGAATCTTAAATCCCAATGCTCTGAAAAGCTGAACATGGAAGGGGAGGCTGGGTAACCATTCTTCACCCCTTACAACATGAGTTGTATACATCAGATGATCGTCAACTGCATGAGCAAAATGGTAAGTGGGGATACCGTCGCTCTTCAAAAGCACATGGTCAATATCGTTTTCGGTAATTTCAATTGCACCTTTGATAAGGTCGGTAAATTTAATTTTGTTTTCAATATTTCCTTCGGAACGGAATCTGAGTACAAAAGGAAGTCCTGCGTCCATTTTTTCTTTTACAGTTTCAAGGGATGCATCGCGGTATTTTGCCCATTTGCCGTAATAACCGGGATTTGCCTTTAACGCTTCCTGTTCCTCACGGATAGCAGAAAGCTCTTCTTCTGTACAGAAGCAGGGATAAGCCTTTCCTTCTTCTACAAGCTTTTTGGCAAATGTCTGATAAATTTCAGCTCTTTTAGACTGGCGGTAAGGGCCGTAATCACCCTTTTCACCGTCTACGGTAATACCCTCATCAAAATATATGCCGTAGGATGCATAGGAATTGATAATATCTATATCCGCACCCTCAACCTCGCGCTTTGCATCGGTATCTTCAATTCGCAGATAGAACACACCGCTGCTCTGATGTGCAAGGCGTTCACCTACCATTGTGGGGAAAAGACTCCCGAAATGTACAAACCCCGTAGGGCTTGGTGCAAATCTTGTAACCTTTGCGCCCTCAGGGAGGTTACGGGGAGGGAATTGAGATTCAATTTCTTCAGGTGTTTTAGTGATATGTGGGAACAGTAATTCACTTAATGCTTTGTAGTCCATCATTTTATCCTCATCTCATATATAAATTATATTCTTTTTCATAGGAGAGCTTTGAAGAAGCTCCGTGTCCGGGATATATTTTATAATCTATATCCAAAGCCTTTATTCTTTCAAGTGACGAAAGTATAGTTTGATAATCACCGCCGTAGAAATCGTATCTTCCTATACTGCCGCGGAAAAGAGTATCTCCGCAAATCATGTCTGTTCCTATTAGATAGCAAACAGAGCCTTTGGTGTGGCCGGGGGTGTGCATAACCTTAACGGTATGAGTGCAGAAATCTATTGTATCATTATCCTTTAAAAGCACATCGGCACTTTTACAGGGGGTATGAACACCGCCGTAAAAGGACATAAGGCTTTTATCACAATCAAGTAAAAGCTCGTTGTCCTCTGCACCGATATACAAGGGAGCACCGGTATATTCCCTTAATTTTTCCAATGCCATCATGTGATCAAAATGACCGTGGGTAAGGAATATTTTATCCACCGTTAAGCCCTTGTCTGTTAGCTTTTGCTTAATCACATCAAATTCATCGGCAGGATCAACAACAATACATTTTTTGGTTTCTTCATCGATTATGAAATAGCAGTTAGTCTGCATATTTCCAAGTATGAATTTAGCAATTTTCATTGATATTTTTCCTTATTTTAATAATATATTATTATATCACATTTATTTTAAAATGTCTATAGATAAACAGCAATTTAAATTACAAGAAATTTTATGCCTATAAAAACAATTTACACTAATTGAACAAATATTGACAATTATTTCGTTTAATGCTATAATTTGTATATAGAATACAAATCAGGGGGATGCCATGAAAAATCATTTTTACCGTATAATTTCATTATTTCTTACAGTTTTAATGCTTATACCCATGATTACGGCAATGGGTTTTACCGTATCTGCCGAAACCAACAGCGGCACCTGCGGAGAAAATCTTACCTGGACACTTGATAATGAGGGTACACTTACCGTATCGGGTACGGGTGATATGTTCGATTATGATATTATAGGAAATGTCAGTCCTTGGGGTACGGACATCAAAAAGGTTGTTATCGGTCCCGGTGTGACCTCCATTGGTGCATATGCATTCAGTAGCTGCTACAGTCTTATAAGCGCAGATATAGGGGATGATGTTGTTTCTATAGGAAGGTCTGCGTTTTGTATGTGTCTTTCTCTTAAAGAGCTCAAATTATCCAACAGCCTTAAAACCATAGGCTATGACGGATTCAGCTGTTGTGAATCCTTAAGGAGTGTTGTTTTACCCGACAGTGTGACCGAATTGGGCGACTATGCTTTTGATCAATGTATCTATTTGGACTATATTAAGTTGTCAGATAATCTGACTACCATAGGCGAGTATGCATTTTGTTGTACATCCTTGGACAGCCTTGAACTGCCCGACAGTCTTACAATCATAGGTATGGCAGCTTTCAAATGGGTAGATTCTTTTAGTGATGTAGTTATCCCAAGCGGTGTAACAAGGATAGAATCAGAAACCTTTAATGGTTGTGACGGATTGTATAACATTACTATCCCAAACAGTGTTACATATATTGCAAAGGACGCATTTTACGGATGCTACAGCTATCTGACCATAATCTGTTATCCCGGTTCTTGTGCTGAGGAATATGCTATTGAAAACAACATTAACATTAAATATCTGGCACCTTATTTAGTTGCCGACGGTGTTACTGTAACTGTTAAGAACCTTTACGGTGTAAAGGACTACTTTATTGCAAAGGGCGAATATACCACATATTCCGATGTTAAGGTAAATAGAGTTGTGCAGATAACCAAGAACAAGATCGGCACAAACCAGGATTATACTTATATCCTTTCCGAACCCGGAACATATACCGTTTGTATAAGATATGATGATACAACAAGAAAACATGAGTTCATCACCTTTGAGGTAACAGTAAATGAACCCACATTTACACTTAACGGCTTCCAGCTCAAAATAGACAATCTTGAAGGAGTTAAGGTTATCCGTACAGCTTACGGTGAGTACTACACTCCCGGTGAGGTCAAGCGTGCCGAGGCAAGCCGTTCCTTTACTGCAAAGTATATCAAGGATACAAGCAACTACACAATTCAGTACCGCGAAGAGGGTGTTGTAACTGTTGCTGTAGTATACAACAACGGTTATGAGGTAATGTATACCTATAATGTAACAAAGAAGTCTCCCACAATGACACAGCATGGAAATACCGTTACATTCGGTAATCTTGATGACCTTAAGGTTATCCGCTATGCTAAAGGTGAATATACTACTTCGAATCAGATAAAGAATGCGGCAGGTTCATTCAGTATTCAGGGTTATAAAATAGAAACCGAAACCTACAGCGTAACTCTTAAACCCGGAACCTACACATTCTGCGTTCAGTATAATGACGAAAGCTATAATTATTTTGTAGTTACTGTTGAATAATATTTGTAAGGCAGGGAATGTGAAAGCATTCTCTGCTTTTATAATAAAAACATAAATATAAATCACAAAAACTCTTTATTATTTTAAATAATTGTGATAGAATAATGATATATTAAACTGTTAAGGAGTAAAAAAATGAAGGCTTACGGTAAAACAACATGGCTTATCGCCGATAATTATTTAAATTCAAAATCACTTAATGACTGGAACAGCCACGAGGCAGTATGTGTTCTCAACACATCCGATGTTGATGCCGATATCAAAATGACATTATTTTATGAGGATATGGATGCTAAAAACGATGTTGTGTCATTTTGTAAGGCGGGCAGAACCCATCATATCCGCATGGATAAGATAAGAGATTCAAAAGGAGAGCTTTTAATGCGCGATGTTCCTTATGCTTTACTTATAGAATCTAATACACCTATAGTTGTTCAGTATTCAAGGCTTGACACATCACGAAGAGAGCTGGCACTCATGACAACAATGGCTTACGCTATTGACGAATAACTATTGACACATAAAAGTTATTATAGTATAATTATAAGAGTATAATTTGTGAGGTAAAACATGAAAGATATAGTTGCCCTTTTGCTATGCGCCGGAAAGGGAAGCCGAATGAATGACGATTCAACAAACAAGGTTTGTATGGATGTTAACGGTATTCCTGCGGTCAAGCGGTCTATTCTTAATATGCAAAAAGCAGGAATCAACCGTTTTTTATGTGTTGTAGGTCATAAGGCCGAAAAGGTAATGGAAGCGCTTTGTGATATTGAAGGTATTTGCTTTGCATATCAGGCGGTGCAAACGGGCACTGGTAATGCCGCACTTGTTGGTTTAAAGGCAATGAAAATGCTTGGTTACGAGGGTGCTGCTTTTATTGCCATGGGTGATAAGATAATTTCTTCAGATGTTATAAAGAAACTGATAGATGAATACAGGGCCTCTGATGTAAAGGCTGTTTTTGCGGTTCAAAAAAAAGAATATAATCCCGGCGGCGGAAGAATTGCACAAACGGGAGATAAGATTTGCGGTATTTATGAAATGACCGATTCATTTTCGCTTATACTCGGTTCGTTGGAAGATAAAAACGAAGAAGCATTCAAAAACAAGCTGAATGAATATGAGATAAACGAAAAAAAGAAGACAAAAATACTGAATTACTGTATTGAAATGGGCAATTCACTTCACGATAGAGTTATTCTTTGCGGCAATGAGTTTACCGGTGAACAAATTGAATCAATGCCCTATGTTAACACAGCAACATATATTGTTGACACAATAGAAGCAATCAATGAAATTGAAAAATTAGGCTCTGATAATGCACAGGGTGAGGTTTATCTTACCGACGCGGTTAATGCTTTAACGCAAAAATACGGGGCCAAAATAATACCTATAAACAAAAAGGAAGATATGCTTACCTTTGCAACACAAGAGGAATTAAAGGAAGTAAGTGATTATTTCGCCTCTATTGAAGAAAAACAGGAGATTTTATGATACGCCTTGCCTCTGAATGGAAACAGTTGCTTTTAGATTGGGATGACCATACAAATGAGTTTTTTGAGCTTATTTACGGCAGCGAACAAAAAGAACTTATAGCAGAAAGAAAAGCTACTCTTTTATCAATGCTCGATCTCTTTATTGAGCGTTACGGAGATAAAGAAGCAGTAATTACCCGTTCTCCGGGAAGAGTGAATATTTTAGGCAGGCATATTGAGCATCGCGGCGGCAGTATAAATGTTATGAGTATAGACCGCGAAACTCTCCTTATCTGCGGAAAAAGAGATGACGATACCGTCAATATGTCTAATGTTGATCCTAAATTTGCCTCAAGCTCATTTTCCATTGCTCAAACCCTCCATAAAAGTGAAAACGAAAACTGGATAGATTATATTGAGAGTGATGAAATATTAAAGCTTGTAATGGAAACAAAGGGAGAATGGGGTAATTATGTAAAAGCGTCTGTTCTCAGGCTTGCTCTTGAATATAAGGATAACAATTTCAAAGGTATGGATATGCTGTTCTGCGGCAATATTCCAATGGCGGCAGGCCTTTCGTCCTCTTCAAGTATAGTTGTTGCCACAACCGAGGCTCTTGTTGCTTTAAATGAGCTTAATATAAGAGCTAACGATTTTGTACATCTTTGCGGTGAAGGAGAATGGTTTGTTGGCTCAAGAGGCGGAGCAGGGGACCATGCTGCAATGAAATGCGGTTCAAGAGATATGATCACGCATCTTGATTTTTGTCCCTTTAAGATAGGTAAAAGTGTTGATTTCCCTACAGAATACAACGTTGTTGTTGCCAACAGCTTTGTAGAAGCAAAAAAGAGTGAGGGTGCAAGAGATAAATTCAATCAAAAGGTTGCATGCTACGAATTCGGCTTTTGGATGTTCAGAAAAAACAACCCTGAAGTTGCAGACAAATTAAAGTATTTAAAGCATATAAATCCGGAACATCTCGGTGTAAACGATGCACAGATATATAAAATGCTTCTTCGTGTGCCCGAATACATGACCTTGGATGAGGTTTACTGTGAATTACCCGAATATAAAAAAGAAATAGACAGAATTCTCAAAACTCACACCGCGCCCGAAAAATACGAGATAAGAAGTACTCTTATGTACGGTATTACCGAATGCTTGCGCGCTAATGTTTGTTTGGAGCTCCTTGAGAATAAACAGTATGAATCTCTTGGCAGGCTTATGAGTATCAGTCATGACGGAGACAGAGTTGCCAAAGGTAAAAAGGCATATGATTATTCTGTAACCAACGATTATCTTGAATCTTTAATTGAAGATTATAATTCGGGAGATCCAACCGCGGCATTATACCGTCAGCCCGGCGGATATGCCTGTTCAACGGTTACAATAGATGCATTGGTAGACTTTGCTATGTCAATTGACGGTGTTATGGGTGCAGAGCTTTCAGGTGCAGGTCTTGGCGGTTGTATTATAATTCTTGTAAAAAAAGAAGCAACCGATCATCTTTTAAATCAGTTAAAAATACATTATTATGATAAAAAATCTTTGCCTATGGGTGCGCAGGTATTCCATCCTGTAGCAGGCTCGCTGGCATTTTAGCGGAGGTCATTATGGATAAAAAAATTCTCTTAACAGGCGGTGCAGGTTATATAGGCTCTCATACCGCGGTTGAACTTTTGAATGACGGTTGGGAGGTTGTTATTGCTGATAATTTCAGCAACAGCTGTCCTGAGGTACTTAACAGAATCAAAGAATTAACATCAAAAGAGCCCAAATTCTACGAAATTGATGTTTGCAACGAAACAGCACTTGAATCCCTTTTTGAAGCAGAAAAAATTGATGCGGTAGTTCATTTTGCAGGCTATAAGGCAGTTGGTGAATCTGTTGCAAAACCCGAAATGTATTATGATAACAACATAAATTCCACCCTTGTTCTTCTTCGTGTTATGAAGAAGTACGGTTGTAACAATCTTGTTTTCAGTTCATCCGCCACAGTATACGGAATTCCCGAAACTGTTCCGCTTGTTGAAACCATGCCTACAGGCTGTACCAATCCTTACGGATGGACAAAATTGATGAACGAACAGATTTTATCCGATGTTGCTAAGGCAAATCCGGAAATGTCTGTTGTTTTACTTCGATATTTCAACCCCATCGGTGCGCACAAAAGCGGAAGAATAGGCGAAAACCCCAACGGTATTCCCAATAACTTAGTGCCTTACATAACTCAGGTTGCAGTTGGCAAGCTTGAACACCTTAATGTACTCGGAAATGATTATCCCACTCATGACGGTACCGGTGTCCGTGACTTTCTCCATGTAGTTGACCTTGCTCTCGGTCATCTTGCCGCACTTCGCTATTCCTTTAAGGAAAAGGGTGTTGAGGTATTCAACCTTGGTACAGGAACAGGCTACAGCGTTCTTGATATAGTAAACGCTTTTGAAAAGGTAAACGGTATTAAAGTTCCTTATGTTATTGCACCCCGCCGTCCCGGTGATGTTGCAGAATGCTATGCAGATGCTTCCAAGGCTCTTAACAAGCTTGGCTGGAAGGCGCTTCATAACCTTGAAGATATGTGCCGCGATTCATGGAACTGGCAAAAAAATAATCCTCAGGGATATTAAATAATTAAATGCATCTTTTAAGATGCATTTTTCTTTTTTTTACACATATAATGTATCAAAAAGGCAAGGAGCAGGGAAATGGAAGAAAGAAATATAAACAATCAAAATGAACGATATATAGATATCGCAAAAATCAAACTGTATGAATCTGTTGACCAAAACGATGATTATATATTACCGGATTATATCAACGAAATTAAAAGGCTTGTGAGATGCGAAACAAAAGCTGAATTGATAAATGTTTTCAACCAGGGTAATTCAACGGTATGCGAAGGCGAGGTTTTGTATAATTTCCTTTGTATCTGTGAGGATAATCAAATACAAAATGTTATATATTCATCTCCTTTCAATATAAATCTACCTTATAAAGAAAATTCATACATATACTGTAAGGCAGAAAATTCAAATGCAAGGTTAACAGGTTCCCGTAAGGTTAGTTTAAAATGTAAAATAAACCTTTATGCACAGATAAATGAAAAAATTTCAACAGATGCAGAAATTAAAAATATCGAACAAGATGATCTGTATGTAAAACGGGATAAAGTAAGATCAATGTTCTTGGAAAATGACACCGAGTCAAATCTTCATGCAAGCCATGATATCGAAATATCCCGGAACTTACCCGAAATTGTCAATATTGTATATTGCAGAGTTAACAGTTATATCAATGAAATAAAGAAAAGCGATAACAAAATATCATTAAAGGGTGAAAGTATTCTTGATCTGCTTTACGAGGGAAATAACGGCGAATATATCAACATATCCGAAAAACTGCCTCTTGCAGATATAATCGAGAACATTTATCCGGACGAAGAGTTTTGCATTTGTAAGGTGAATACAAAAGATGTAAAAGCTTCTGTTACCAATAATAATTTTGGCGAAATGAGAGTAATTGAGCTTGATTTCGGTTATGATTTGAATCACAGTCATTATTACAACAGAAATACTGAAATCTTAAATGATGCTTACTGCCTTAGCTGTGAAACCGATTATGAAAAAAACAAGCTCGAATTCAACAGATTTGTTGAAGGATTTTCAACTCCTTTAAGTATAAACGAAACATTGGATATACCTGAATATGAAGAAAATCTACCCTATGAAATAATCAACTGTTTTGCGCAGAATCAGTCAAGTGACTTGATTCTGGATTCTAACAGAAAGAAGTATATTATCACCGGTGTATTAGAGGTAACCGTTTTAACAAAATGCGCTGAAAATGATAAATATTCCCCTAATGTATTCAATATTGGATATAAATATGAAAAGGACCGCGCTGATACAAATATAGATCTTTATGAAGAGCATGATATAAGCATAACGGCAGTCTCTGCGGAAATTGAAAAGGGAAAGGTACATATAAACTGTGAACTTCATATATCAGCACTTATAGCTTCAAAAGAGAAGTGTAACAGTATAACTATGATATCAAAGAATGAAAACCAAATTCCCGATTTTGCACCGATTACCCTATGTTATCCTGAAAAAGGCGAAACACTTTGGGATATTTCAAAGAAATATAAATGCCGTGGGGATGATATCATAAAATTTAA
>JAFYPJ010000038.1 GCA_017547545.1 Clostridia bacterium
CTTGACACCCCTATTTGGATCCCCACCAATATACCAAAAGGGTATGATCTTACATATATTGATGTAGCGGAGTATTCTGAATATAAAAAAGCTATTCTCATTTGGAGTAATGAGATAAATAGAATAACATACTCAGTAAATTTTGGATTGTCAAATATCAATACAGAAGAGTACAACAGTATCAATAGAAATTTTGTTTCAAAAAAAGGTCACGAATACATTATTGTTAATGTCCAAAATGATCTACAAGCAATAACAATAATTAATAATAATTATTACTCTATTAAAGCACCCAACAAGCGAATACTTGAAAAAATATTAAACTCAATGAAATTCGTAAACTAATAATTAAAAACACTCAAACAATGCAAAGCATTTTTTGGGTGTTTTTTGTTGAAATTATTTGTAAACGTTTTGTTAATACGCCTTTTTTGCTTTGGTATTTTATAACCAGGTAACATTTAAAGAATAAAAGGGGGAAATATTATAACAAAATACAATTTCTTATACACCAATAGCAAAACCTGCTGTCATCCTAATTTATTAAATATGTAAAAAGGAGGTAACCATGAAAAAAACAGTTTTAATAATTTTGTCATTAGCTCTACTATGCTATTATTCGTTTTCTATACATGCACAAAACAACCAATTTAGTTATGAGTTTTATTTTAATAAATGCGAAATAGTAGTTTGTGGAAACATCAACGAAAGCGAAGCCTATATTATTGCATATACAATATACTGTAATGAAAATGGAATAAGCTATCCTGCAATTTGTAGTCCTTGCGATATATCCGGACATTATTACAAATACTCAACTGTAACATCTAAAACTCATAGAGTATATTCTTCTTCTCCGCGTTGTTTATTAAACACATATAATGTAACAATCTGTACAAAATGTAGTAGTACTCTCTCAAAATCATTAATTGAAAGTGAAAGAATCGTTTGTTGCTCATAAAAATATAATATTCCCCCCCAAAAATACACAATTATTATTTAAAGAAAGGAATATAAAATGAAAAAACTTGTTACTTTAATTATTATTGCTGTTATATTATTTACAACAACTATCTGCTCCAATGCAGCTTATTTCAGTGATGTATCTATTTATCTGGAAGATAATATACTTAATGCAATAAACTATATGTCTGACAACGGACATATGACGGGAAGCGGAGACGGTACATTCGGTTTGGATACCCCCGTTACAAGAAGTGTTTTCGTTACTGTATTATTCAGGTATTCCGGAGACACCGGAACATTCTCGCATCCCTTTACGGATGTTCCGGCAAATCAATACTATTCAAATGCTGTTGGTTGGGCATATCAAAATGGTATTACAGACGGTACCGGTGGAAACACATTTAGTCCTGATTTAATCCTTACAAGAGAGCAACTTGTAAGGATGTTAAAGAACTATTCGGTATATAAAAACAAATATGTATCACCGGGATCAGCTGTTAACTTAAGTAGTTATAACGACGGCTCTAATGTATCTGATTTTGCCACCGTAGCGGTTCAATGGAGTATATTGAATCACATACTTCAACCTCAAGAATCGCGAATTGGTCCAAAAGATACGGTAACCCGTACCATTTTGGCTGTATATATACACAGATATTCAATTTTTATTGACAAAATCGACCATACAAAAGATGTTTTCAATTTCAACAATTCTTCAGATCACTTTGAAAATACATATTTCGTTTCTGAAGATGACAAGGATTTGATAAATCAAGCTCTCTGTGCATATTACGGAGCCAATTTTATTCCTTCAGATCAAATGACATCGATAGTAAATTGGTATAGCCGTGCCTGGACAGGATCTTGTCATGGTATGGCCCTAAGTGTTGCATTAGATAAATTAGGAATTATTGCATTGAATGAAAACTACGACACAAACAAAGCAACAATGAATGCAGTTTCGTCACCTTCCGTAAATGCATCCGTAGAAAGTATTATAAATGTATATCAAGTTACACAATCTTTAAATATATTACCCTATAATTCTTATGAAAAATCCAATATTACTGCATATAAAGCAGGATTAACTGCTTTTATTGCCGATTTAAAACAAAACGGAATAGCTTTGTTTGATTATTTTGCAAAAAACTCTTCCGGCACCTATGGACATGCTTTGGTTGCATACGATATTACAAGAGTTACCGGGCCTATTCACAAGGTACTTGCATATGACTGTAATTCTCCTACACAACCCGTTGTCATTACGATAAACCCCAATACAGGTGGTTGTTCAATCCAAGGTAACTCTGATATAATTCATGCATTCAAATATACATGTGATTTCTCGATGTATAAAGATTATTTGGATTTTGACGGTATCTATAATGACAAAAATGTTTCTTTTATAAACAACAATCCACCTGTTAATTCTGTTATTTCAAATGATCCTGCAAGGATAAAGGTATATAAATATGATGATTATGGAATAGGAAGTGAAGACCTTGGAAGCATCGTTGTATCTGATGGTATTGCTTCCGGTTATATGGAAATACTAAACCATAATTACAGTGTAGGTGGTTCACCCAATTCACTTTGTACAGATGAATATACCGTTGATATAAGTAATTGTTATGAATTAAAATATGATGAAAATAAAGCAAATTGTCTTTTTGAAATTTACCATGAGGAATACAATGTTATAGTTGAAGCTGAAAATACAAACAGAATTATGGCTACTACCTCAAGCTATTCTGGTTTGCGCCGTTGGGTAAAAATATTTAGTGCTGCAAATTCAAATTTCCGTGTTCTTTATAAAATCGACAATTCTTTTTATGATTTTGTTATAATTGAAGGTATATCAAATGGTACTTCAGAAGTTTTATTTACAAATAACGATGTTACCTTAAATGGAATCACAGGTAATATTACCGTAACTTATATAGATTATGATACATTTGAAGAAACAACTTTAACCGTAAACAATAATTCTTCATCTTCAACAATCATTTATCCAACCGAATCTTGACATTACAGTAAAATTTAATATAATAATAGTAATCCATTACATTATAATAAATATGCAAGGAGAAATATTATGAAAAAATTATTCAGCATTATTATTTGTATGCTTATAGTAACAAGTATAATTCCATTTGCCGCTTATTCCGAAGATAACGGTAACTGGTATTATGAAGAACACTCCATCAAGTGGTCATTTAATAGCGAAACACAAACAATCACCGTAAGCGGAAACGGCAAAATGGCCGATTACGGCAACATCACCTCTAATGGACTTGTAATCCCAGGTCCTGCAAATGGTAATAATAATATAAAGCATGTAATAATAGAAGAAGGTATTACCTACATAGGAAAGCACTCCTTTTATAACTGCAAAAATATTGAAACCATTTCTCTGCCCGATTCTCTGCGCGAAATAGGCGAACAGGCATTTGTGAGCTCCTGCGGCAAGCTTGAATCCCTTGAAATCCCGGCAGGCGTTCGTAAAATCGGATGCTGTGCTTTCACATCATTCAATGGAATAATGGAAAATATGTCCGAAATAAAATTTTACGGAAATCCTCCCCAAATAGAGGACTACGGATTGTTTTTAGATTTCAGAGGTATTGTTTATTACCCACCCTTTAGCTCATGGACAAAAGAAGTTAAAGAAAATTTTGAAAATAATGTATCCGATGCAGAAATAATATGGAAAGAATGGCCGGCTCCCGAACTTGACCACATTGAAGAGATCTTTCTTGATCTTGAATACGGGGCATGGTATATTTCTTCGGTTGACCATGTATACAATGAAAAAATAATGAAAGGCACAGACAACGGATTTTCTCCCAATATGAAAGTTAGCCGCGAACAGGCTATACAGATTCTTTATAACCTGGAAACAAGAAACGATTCTTTGTATACCGACCAACGCTTTTTAGATGTTCCGGAGAATCATTGGGCTTCAAGGGCAATAAAATGGGCAAAGGGAAATGGTATTGTAAATGGCACGGGAAACGGCAATTTCGGTTTAGGTGAACCTCTTACCCGCGAACAGCTTGCAACCATGCTTGCAAATTATGACAAGACTATAGGTTTTGATATCGAAAAAGGAAAAGACGTTACATCCTTTTACGATCATACCACAATTTCAGATTGGGCTAAAGTTGGTATTGAATACTGTGTTGAAATTGGAATTATAAAGGGCACGGATAAAAACACCCTGAACCCCAAGGGTGAAGCTACAAGAGCCGAGATCGCTCAGATGATGAGTAATTATCTTAACTACCATTCAGGAATAATAAAGATCGTATTTAATGCTGACAAAGGCGAATGTGACGAAAGTACGCGTTTTGTTGCGAAGGGAGAGAGGTTAGGAGAACTTCCTGTTCCCACAAAAGAAGGTTACGAATTTGACGGTTGGATATATTATGTACATTTCACGGCTACTGCCGATACGGTTTTTGAAGTTGATATGGAATTACTTGCAAAATGGGTAAAAAAATAAGGTTGGCAAAATGCCAACCTTATTTTTTATTATAAGAAATATGCTCCGCCTCGTGCAACACAATAATCGATAAAGTTCTGAAGATCGGGGCGGAATTGTGTGCAGCACTTGCTGCCTTATTCTTCAACAGCTTCTTCTGCCTTAGGAGCCGCATTATTTCTTCTCTGATTATTTCTGCGGTTTTCGTAGATTACAACCACACGGCGGTTGTTATCAGAGCCGATGGAATTTGTGCTTACACCCTTAAAATTCTGAAGCTCAGAGTGAATAATTCTTCTCTCATAGGGGCTCATGGGTTCAAGGGTAATATTTTTATGGTACTTAATTACCTTCTGTGCAACACCTCTTGCAAGGCGGCGGAGAGTTGCCTCTCTTCTTTCGCGGTAATTTTCAATATCAACTGTCATCTTGATATGCTCTGTGCCGTCGGCATCGCACTGACGGTTTGCTGCAAGATTGCAAAGATACTGAAGAGCCTCAAGAGTTTCACCGTGGTGACCGATAAGAATACCTGCAGATTCGCCTGTAATATTTATCATTCGGTCGCCGTTGGAGATATTGTCTGCGCAAAGCTCTGCCTGTGCGTCAAGTCCAAGATTATTTAAAAGTGTATTTACAAGATTGAGAGCTGTAAGATCTGCACGGGCAACACAGAAAACTCTTACCTTTGCATCAACCTCACCAAATCCCAAAAATCCTTTTTTGGGATACTCAAGAACTTCATAGTCAACATTGGCAACCGGAACGCCAAGTTCGTTTGCACCGTTGGCTACAGCTCCTTCTATAGTTCTGCCTGTAGCAATTACTTCCTTATTCAAGGTTCTTTCTTCCTTTCATCAGTTGTCTGTTTCATTGTCCTTTAAAGGAGCCGCGTCTATAAGGGGACTTGCGCTTTCCGGCTTCTTTTTGACGGTAGATTTCTTAGGTTCGGGTTTTACGGGAGCAACATCGTCATCCTCGTCATCTATATGATGCAAAGACTTGGGGTGACGCTTATAGGTAACATTCTTTTTCTTGTCCTTTTTGCTCTTGCCTGCCATTTCCTTTTCAGCCGCTGCATAATCTTCATCGCTGAAAACGGGAATGGGGAACATCTTTTTAAGAATGAGCTGCTGTACAACACCCAAAATGTTCTGGAATATCCAGTAAAGACCGAGTACCGCAGGATACATGAATGTAAACCATGTACTCATTGCAGGCATAACAAGATCCATTATCTTATTAGACATACCTGCATCCCCTGTTTGGGTAGGCTGATAGGTAAGCTTACGGGTAAGCCACATGCTGAAATACACAATTACAAATGTAGCTATGGGAATAACTATAAGAAGATTGAATTCAAGAGTAGGTGTTCTTGAAAGGTCAATTCCCAAAAATGTAAGATCGGGATTTTCAAAGCCCTTAGGCAAAAGATCGCGTACGAGCTCAAGATTGTTTTCATTCTTCAAAATAGTAGCTATGGGAAGGTCACCGATACGAAGTGCATCCTTTGTAAGAGCCTCGCCCTTATAGAGAACACCGAGATCAATAAGTCTTCTTCCTATGTCAGTAATAACATCCTTTGAAACGCCTGCGGTGAATCTCAAGGGGTTGTAGATAACTCTGAAAAGAGCAAAGAGTATAGGCATCTGTAAAAGAAGAGGCAAACAACCGCTCATGGGGTTGAAATTTTCCTTCTGATAAAGAGCCATGATCTCTTCCTGAACCTTTTGCTGAGTTGCTCTGTCATCTCTGCCTGCATATTTCTTACGGATAGCCATTTCCTTGGGACGAAGCTTTGCCTGCTTAACGCTGTTCTTCTGCTGCTTGATACCAAAGGGGAAGAGTATTATCTTCATGGCAATAGCAAAGAAAAGAAGCGCAACCGCGTAAATGGGAACAAGATTATAGAAGAATCTCAATACAAATCCGAAAGGAATTGCAAGCTTTTCCATCCAGGAATCGGGTGCGGTATAAAGCTTTTTTTCATTGGTTACCTTTTTTACGAATTTGTTTTCCTCTACCTCTTTACAATCTTTATCAAGGCATTCTCTGGTTACATAGTAACCTTCATATTCTGTTCCGTCTTTACCCTTTTTAGTGCCTTCTTCGTAGCTTTCATACTTCCATTCATGCACATGCTCACTGTTTTTCTTATCTGCAAATGCAGTTAAGGAAAGCGCATTGAAAAGAAGGGTAAATACCATCATACAAATAAGGATAGTACCAATTCTTTTGTTTAAAAAATTTCTGTTCATTTCAATACCATTTTTCTTTAAAATACGAGGAATTCACAATTATAAATAATTCTTTTACGCTCCGTGATTTTTATTATCACGGTGCTTACGGTTTCTTTTCGGCACGTGGTCCACTCCGCCCTTGCAAAAGGGATTACAGCGAAGTATCCGCCATATACTGAGTGCCGCGCCAACAACTACTCCCCATTCCTCAAATGCCTCTATAGCATATTGGGAGCATGTTGGATAAAATCTGCAACATGGTTTTTTAAGCGGCGAAATATACCGCCGGTATAGCTTTATAAGGCCTATAAAAAACCTTTTCATATAAGCATATCCAGGCGGTTAAGTGCCTTTTCTAAATCTTTTTTAATGTGGTATGTTTTTGCGCCCACAGCCGCACTGCGTGCCACGATTACAATTAAAAAACCGCACTTGACGCCGCGTTCCGTATCTATCTCCCGGTAAGCATGGCGTATAATTCGCTTAACGCGGTTACGCACCACTGCCCCACCGAGCTTTTTGGAAACTGTCAGCCCTATGCGGTTCATCTTCTGTTTTTGCGGATGTGCTTTTTGCAATCTTTTGGCAGCATAGTCGGGTAATACATAAACGGCTGCAAGACGGCCTATATGCTTTTTGCCCTTTGCATAGGCTTTTGCATACAGATGGTTTTCACCGATTGCAACATATTTCATAATTTGCACCCGTATTACCGAAGCAGAAAACAGCTTGGCCGTTCTCTGCATTCGGAAAATATAAGTTGATTAATAAGTTAATCTTGCTCTGCCTTTTGCGCGTCTTCTCTTGAGGACCTTTCTGCCATTAGCAGTAGCCATTCTCTTTCTGAAGCCGTGCTCCTTTTTTCTCTGGCGTTTCTTGGGTTGATAAGTTCTAAGCATTACGGTCTCCTCCTTCCTTTGAACAAAAAAACCATGTGTCAAATTATTATACCGCTAAGTGGGTATTCTGTCAATAGTTTTTTCTAAATTTTATGCCTGTATTGGTGCTTGTTTACAAATAGTTTTATTTTTTAACGGTGTTTTGTCCTTCTTTTTGTAATAATTTTCGGTTTAAATACCCTTTTGGAAGCATCTGCAAGTCGCATTTCCGCTTTTCTCGAAATAAGATCCACAGATTCAAGACGCACCCTTATAACATCTCCAAGGCGGTAAACGCTTTCACCGCAATGAAGTGAACAAGTTTCCTCGCTATAGGTATAAAACCCGTTCAGCTCTGTTATGGGTATCAATCCCTCGCAGGTATTACCAAGCTCACAGAAGATACCGAAATTGGTTACAGAGCTTATAACCGCGTCAAATTCTTCTCCTATAAAGGACTGCATATAAATACACTTATAAAGATCCTCTATATCTCTTTCACAGGATACCGCCTTTTGCTCATTTTCGGTAGACTTTGCCGCTGCCTTCTGAGCAAAGGAGGAAAGATATTGAATCGAAGTTTCACTTATATTACCTACTAATATATTCGATATTATCCGATGTGTAGCAAGATCGGGATATCTTCTTATAGGTGAGGTGAAATGACAGTATTTATCAATACAAAGTCCAAAATGGGGACTTGGGGATTCGCTATATTTTGCCTTTGAAAGTGAACGCAAAAGCAGATAAGAAACGGTATTGCCTATTCCTTCTTCCTTGGCTTGCTCCAAAAGCTTTGTAAACATTGACGGATGAATCTTCTTTGCAGAAAATGCACTTGTTGAAAGACCTAAATTATGGGCAAAAATTGCAAAACGGTGGATTTTATCGGGATCGGGATCCTCATGAATACGGTAAACACAGGGCATAGACATGTCAAATAGCCAATTTGCCACACCCTCGTTTGCGCAGAGCATAAACTGTTCTATAAGCTTTTCGGCATCCCCTCTCTCTCTCTTTACTATATCGCAGGGCAAACCGTTTTCATCCACTAATATTTTGGCTTCTGCAGTTTCAAGCTCAAGAGCCCCTCTTAAATGATTCTTTTTTGCAAGAATACGATATAACTCTTCCATTACCGGAAGTGTTTTTGGGTAAAGCATGGAATACTTTTCATAGAAATCAGAGTTTTCTCCCTTTTCAAATAGGTCATTTACCTCTGAATAAACACCTCTTACCTTTGATTCTATAAGAGTCTTTTTTACATCGCAGGAGATAAGATTTCCTTTTTTATCTATGCTTATAAACGCGGATAACGCTCTTCTCGGAACACCTGCATTAAGGGAGCATATTCCGTTAGACAAAGCTTTCGGGAGCATAGGAACAACTTTATCTACAAAGTAAACGCTACATCCCCTTTCCATTGCTTCCTTATCAAGGGCACTTCCCTGCCGTACATAGTGGGAAACATCTGCAATATGAACACCAAGAAGATATCCGTAATCGGTTTTTTCAACAGAAACCGCATCGTCAAGATCCTTTGCATCCTCACCGTCTATGGTGAATATCATTTTATCTCTTATATCCTCTCTGCCGTCTGCAGTATCGGGAATATCCTGTGCTTCGGTGTCCGCTTCTGCAAGTGATTTTTTATCAAAAAACATTTTAATGGAGTTTTCACAAAGAATTGCTTCATAGTTTGCCTCTTTGGTATAGGCACCGCCAAAATCCTTTATTATCTCTCCCCTTGCAGCTACTCCGCTTTTAGGGTATTTTATTATTTTTACTTCAACCTTATTTCCAACCTTAGGAATTATCCCTTCTCCGGGAGTACAGATAACGGTAAAATTATGCTTTTTATTATCCGCTTCTACTGTATAAAGCTGACGCCCTTTTTTACCCCTTGTGGGCAACCGTTTAAGTGTCCCGACAACCGAGGTAAGGCTGTGGGAAAGTATTTTGGTTATCTTTGCAACATCGCTTTTCCCTTGTTCTGTTTCGGTTTGAAAACACAAAACAGTATCGCCGTCCAAAGCTCCCATCGTTTTATCGGGCGGGATGAAAAAATCTGCTTTCCCCTCCTCGTTTGGAGTTACAAAACCAAAATCCTTTTGAGATGCACGGAATGTTCCAACAAAGTATCCCGAAGAATCAAAGGGCATGATCTTTCCTCTTTGAGTTATAATTATCTCTCCTTCTTTCTCAAGAGAGTTCACTGCCTGAAAAAATTCCACAAAATCTACACCCTGGGATATAAGTTCCGTATAAATACCGTCCATTGTTTTTGGACGGTAATTTTCTTCTTTTATAAATTTTAATATCTTTTCTTTTATTTCCATATCTTCCTTTACAAAATAAATACCGCCTTTAGTTTTAACTCTAAAGGCGGTTATTATTAAATTTTAATTACTCAACAACAGGAGCTTCTGTTTCAACGGTTTCTACAGTTTCAACAGTTTCAGAATCATCTACGGTTTCGGTAGTTTCAACGGTTTCTAATGCATCTGTTTCAATACCGCCTTCAACTTCTTCAACCTCTGCTTCGGTATCGCCGCTTACAGCTTCGGTTGTTGCATTGGGCTGCATTACATAAACAACAATAACAATGATTACAAAAATTATAGCAATAATTGTTGTAAGCTTAGAGAAAACCTTATCCATAGTTTTGCCCTTGGTCTTACCAAAGAATGTTTCCGCACCGCCTGCGATGGAACCGGAAAGACCGTGGCTCTTACCGGACTGCATAAGAACAGCAACCACTAAGAATAAAGCCGCTGCCAAAAGAATTCCGCCAAGTACATAATCAATAGCTGTCATGATAAATCCTCCAATAAATCAAATCATTTTATAAAATTAAGTAAAAAATTTTTTCAAATAATCATAGGCAAATAACATTCTACCATACTTTTTTAAGAATTGCAATAGTTTTTTTCAATAAATTACATTTATTTTTGAACTTTTTTATTTTTTTGCTCAAAATGTATAATACAGCGAAATAAGGTGACAATATAAACAAACCAAAAAAAAGGACGGTATCAATAATGGATAACAACCAAAGTAAAAAAACGGCAGGCATAATTGCGCTGATAATTATTGCAATTATTGTTATTACCGTAATAATAGTAGCAATAGCAACAAACAAAGACTCAAAGAAAGATCCCGATGTTACCGACAAAATAGAGGATAATGCAGAATCAGATCTTTCTGATGCGGTTACCGATATGGTAGACAGTGCAAGCGAAGCTCTCGACGGTGTGAAAGATATAATAGACGGTGAAGAAAGTATGATGGATAATAATAAAGACTCCGCAGAAAGCGAATCTTCAACCGATCATAATACCGATACAACTCCTCCCGAAGATACAACCGCATCCCTTCCCAGTGAATTCTGTCTTCCCGTAACCGGACATATTTCCAAGGGCTACAGCATAGATGCTCCCGTTTTCTCGCTCACTATGAATGATTACCGCACTCACAGCGGAATAGATCTGCAGGCAGAGCTTGGAACAAATGTGGCCGCATTTGCCGAAGGTACGGTTACAAATATATATAACGATCCCTTTATGGGTGTTTGCGTTGAAATAACTCACAGCGGTTCTCTGGTATCTAAATATATGAATCTCAGCGAAGAATTGGGAGAAGGTATTGAAGTTGGCGCCCAGGTTACCTGTGGCCAAAGCATAGGAAAGGTTGGAAATACCGCAGCAATGGAAGCATCTGATGAAAGCCATCTTCATTTTGAGGTTTTCAGAGAGAATGCCACAATTGATCCCATGGAATTTTTAGATGTAGATGTTATTGCAGATTTTGGGTATGAGAATTAAAAGGGACCAAAAGGTCCCTTTTATTATTTCATCTTTTTATTCTTGCTGTGTTTCCAGGTCGCGGGTGCAAAAAAGAGTATTATGGGAAATATCTCAAGTCTGCCCAAAAGCATCATAAAGGAAAGAATGATCTTTGTAAAATAATTATATCCCGCAAAGTTTTCCCATGGACCTACTCCTGCAAAACCGGGGCCGATATTGTTAAAACAAGCAACAACGGCACTGAAATTAGTTTCAAAGGAATTAAAACCGGAACCGGCAGTCCAAGTATCGCAGCTTACAACAAGAAAACCTATAAAAATGATCATTATGTAAAATGCAAAATAGGTTTTAACGCTTGAAATGGTAGATTTATCAAGGGGCTTACCCTCATAACGCTCACTTGTAACCGAACGGGGATGCAGGAGCTTGCGCACCTCGGAACGCATAGATTTAAATAGAATGATAACCCTTGAAACCTTCAATCCACCGGCTGTGGAATTTGCACAGCTTCCCATAAACATAAGAAGAAGCAGTATGCCCTTTGACAGAGCCGGCCATGCATCAAAATTTGCTGTGGCATAACCGGTTGTAGAAACAACGGTTGCCACCTGAAATGCGCCATGACGAAGTGCTTCTCCAAAGCCTGAATATTCTCCTATTGGCATTATGTTAAGGGTTATTGTTATTGTTGAAATAAGTACTATGGATAAAAACACCCAGGCTTCATTTACCTTTCCCGCTTCTTTAAATTTACGGAATAAAACAAAGTAATAAACATTGAAATTAAGCCCGAATACCAGCATAAACAAGGTTATTACCCATTGAGAATAAGGAGAATAACTTGCCAATGAATCTGCCTTGATACCAAAACCACCTGTACCCGCCGTACCAAAGCTGTGCACAAGACTGTCAAATACGGACATTCCGCCGCACAAAAGTAATATTATTTCCAGAACGGTTAATATAATATAAATCAAATAAAGAAGTTTTGCGGTATCCTTTAATTTCGGAACCAATTTACCCATTATGGGACCGGGCATTTCTGCCTTTAAAATATGTATTGAACGGTCTGATACACCGGGCAGAAGAGCAACAACAAACACAAGAATACCCATACCGCCCACCCAATGGGTAAAGCTTCTCCAAAAGAGCATTCCCTTACTCATAGCCTCAACATCTTCAAGTATCGAAGCACCTGTAGTGGTAAAACCGCTTACAGTTTCAAAAAATGCATCCACATAATGCGGAATATCCCCGCTGATAACGAATGGTAACGCACCAATAGAAGAAAATACAAGCCAACTCAAAGCAACCATAACAAAGCCTTCACGGGCATAAATTGTTTTATCCTCAGGCTTGAAAATAAGCATAAGAGCCTGTCCCATAATAAAGGCAAATGCCATAACTACCGCAAAGGCAAAAACACCTGCATTTTCCTTAAAAAGCATACTTACAACAAGGGGAAGCGAAAGCAGTATTGCTTCTATACGCATAAGTCTTCCTATAAAATAGACTATCAGTGAATAGTTCATAACTACCTCTTATCAAAAATCTCTGTTAAAGTATTTATACGCTTTCCCGTTGTAAGAACTATAACATGGTCACCTGCATAAATTACATCATCACCTGTGGGAATAATAGACTTTCTTCCCCTGATGATGCCTGCAACAAGCATATTTCTTTTAATAGAAAGTTCTTTTAACGGTATATCAAGCTCTTCAAAGCTATCTCTTACAATAAATTCAAGGGCCTCCGCTTTATCGTCCATAAGGGTATAAAGCGTTTCCATTTCACTACCCAAAGAATTTTCAAGAGCTCTTGCATAACCTGCAAGCTGGTCTGAAATTATTTTACAGGGAGAGATTATAGTGTCAAGTCCCAAATTCTCTGCCATGGAAGCCAATTCAGGACGGTTTACCTTAGTTATTACCTGAGGTACCTTTTGAGATTGGGCAAATATTGAAACAAGTATATTTTGCTCGTCCATACCGGTTAAAGCGATAAATGCATCAACAGAACGCAAACCCTCCTCTAAAAGTATCTCCTGAGAGGCACCGTCGCCCTCAATAATAGTTGCGCCGGGAAGGAATTCCGCAATAGCTTTACAACGCTTGTTATCCTTTTCTATTATAGTAACATTTGCACCTATACTCAAAAGCTTCTGGGCAAGGTAATAGGAGGTTTTCCCTGCACCTATGATCATAACATTTTTCGCCTGCTTTTTCATTATACCAAGGGCACGGAAAAGCTTTGCACCTTCCGCGGTGGACGCTGCAATACCTATATGATCCCCCGCATTCAGTATGAAATTACCGTCGGGAATATAAACCTCATCCCCTCTGCGTACCGCACATACAAGAAACTTTTGATTATATTTTTTTCTAAGCTCCCAAAGTGAGCAATTTACAATAGGAGAGTCGTTTTTCAATTTTAATTCGATCATTTCATAGTTTCCGCGTGCAAAGGATTCTATTTTCATTGCACCGGGAAGCTTTATGAGGTTGAAAAGCTCACGGGAAGCCATCTTTTCCGGATTTATAGAAGAAGAAAGCTCTAAATGCGAACGCATAAAGGAAAGGCTCTTATCATTATATTCGGGATTTCTTATTCTTGCAAGGGTATGGCTTGCCCCCATACGCTTTGCAAGGAAACAAGCAAGCATATTCAATTCATCAGAATCTGTTACTGCTGCAAACAGCTCCGCATCTTCCACTCCCGCCTCGGTAAGCACATCGCTGTCTGCTCCGTTACCGCAAACACCGATTACATCATATATATTTGTAATTTCAGTAATTATGGCAGGATCGTTATCTATAGCCACAGCCTCGTGCCCCTCATCCACAAGGTTTGAGAGAATAGCTGTTCCTATTTTTCCGCATCCAACAATTATAATCTTCATAGCTCGCTCCGAATCAGTATAATTTACATCATTATACATCACACTTTTATAAAAAGCAATAGTTAATAACAAAAACGAGAAAGCAAAATGCTTTCTCGTTTTTATTATTAAATTTATTAACCTGTAATACCGGAACGTTCGATACCCTCTACCATGTATCTCTGACAGAAGAGATAGATTATAATAAGAGGAGTAATAATAAGCATTGCCGCTGCATTGCTTACCGCTGCCTGGAACATTGAGGGTGCCAGGGTTATATCGAGAGAGTTCGGCATGGTTACTATACTGGGCATGAGTGTGGTATTTACAGAGGGGAAGAAGAGCTTTGTATAGAAGTTATCCGTCCACTGCCATGAGAATGAGAACAGGAATATTGTTATCAACATAGGAACTGACAGAGGAATAATGATCTTGAAGAAGGTCTTAAAGGGACCGTAACCGTCAAGATATGCGGATTCTTCAAGCTCGTCGGGAACGCCCTTGAAATACTGACGCATCATGAAGATATACAAACCGTTCTTAAATCCAAGACCTGTTAATGAAAGCAGAGCCAAGGGGAAGAATGTATTCGTCATATTTATGGTAGGCATGGGTATGAACCCAAGAGCATTGAACATACCAAGCAAATCAAAATATGTGAATCTCATAAACATTGAGAACTGCAAGGTCTTATGGGGAACGATCATTGTAAGAATAACAATAGCAAATAAAATCTTGTTACCCTTAAACTTGAACTTTGCAAAACCATAACCGATTATCGAAGAGATAAAGGTCTGTATAAATGCACACATAAGTGAAAGCAATACGGTGTTAAACAAAGCTCCAAAATAGTTATTATCCTTGATAACTGCTATATATGTATCAAGTGTAGGATATCTCGGCACTAATTTTACCGTTACATCACCAAAGTCCTGCGCACTCATAAATGAGGAAGAGATCTTTGTGAAGAAAGGCATAAGAATTACATAGGAAATACCTAAAAGAAGGAGGAATCTTGCAATCTTCCATACGGTACCCGTAACGAAATTCATGCTGAGATACTTTAATTTAAGACGCTTCCACAGGGAAGTTCTTTCAAAATCAACTTTGATCTTGTTTTTTGTTTCCTTGGTTACCTTGGGGGCCACAGGAATACTATTTTTTACATTATCCATTTTCAGCCCTCCTTAATCTCTTCTCTGGTAGAATATGAATGCCGACAGAGCTGCTGTTACAATGCCGATGATTCCTATAACTATAAGGAAGTACATCCATGCCATTGCAGATGAAAGCTCACGGCCTCCGTTACCGGTGTAAACACCTGAAATGTATGACATAACAGGGTTTGTTGCTGAGGTCAACGCGTCTATAACTGTATATATTGCATTAACCAGAATCATCGGGCTTACCATGGGGATAGTTATCTTCCAGAATGCTTCCCATGCAGATGCACCGTCTATATTACAGGATTCATAGATCGCAGGAGATATAGACTGTAAGCCTGCAAGGAAGATAAGCATCTGTACACCCGAACGGTTGATAATATCATAAATGTTATTCATGATATTAACAACATACTGTGTAAGCTCTGTACCAACCTTCATGGAGTCAAACATCCATTGTATATCCGTCATGGATACCACTGCATTTACCGTGTCGGTTCCGGCACCGGTATTGATGGAGGATGTATTATCGGACATGTACTGAGTAAGAGCGTTTGTTGAGTCAATTTCATCAATAAGACCGGTACAAAGAATAACCGGAATAAAGAATATTGCTCTGAATGCTGCACGGCCAAGCATCTTCTGATTAAGAAGAACCGCCATGAACAAAGAGAAAATTACGATTGCGGGGATATCAAAGATAAGATCTTTGATACCCTGCGTAAGCGTTTGTACGAAATAAACATCTACGGTGAGAGCTTCATTATAATTTGCAAATCCTACAAAATCATATTGGAAACCGCCGCCGGGCAATGTTTTTACCGCACCAAAGCTGAATTTGATAGAGTCTAATATAACAGGACCGTAAATGAAGAATAAGCCCAATATGAAGGGGAGGAGGAACAACCATCCGCTTCTTGCCTTACGGGCATCAAGTGATGCACGGCTTGACTTTTTCTTTACAGGAGCGGCTTTCTTCTTTACAGGTGCCGGTTTATTGGCTGTTTTTACTGCATTATTCATTTCAAGCCCTCCTTATTTCTTAATATAACTTACAGGTTCGATCACATCACCGTCAACTTCAACAGCAAATCTGTTGTAGTTGAGAACGAACACTGTACCGTCTGAGTAAGTTATGCGTACGATAGTACCGTCTGTTACTCTGTGAACATTAGCTTCTTCAGCAGTTTCGTCTGCAGCTTCTTCGGTAACTGTTTCTTCAACAGTTTCTTCAACAGTTTCTTCTGCAACTGCTTCTTCAACATCTTCAGCCGCTTCAACAACTCTTACACCTTCAAGGAATTCATGGTTTACAATCGTGCAATTCTGAACATCCTTAAGAAGTGCATTAAGCTCGTTGTAGATCTCAACAAGGTCATCCTTCCAGATCTTATAGTCTACAGAGTAGTACTTGGAAAGGCTACTGTCATCTTTAAGCATTTCGGTATTATCGTATGAAAGTGTAAAGTAAGGCATAGCACCGTTCTCAATCATCTTGAGAACTTCGTAGTTCATGTCGCTTGCCATATTTGTAGGTGATCCTGCATATTCAATACAACCGTGGAGAACCATTCCTATGAAAGGAACACTTCTGAAGGAGTTTGAATGACGGCTGGAGTCAAGCGCCATATTAAGGATAGTGTCAGCATACTTCCATGTAAAGGAGTTACCGCCGTTAACCATTACGCTGTCATAATCCTTGCTTGCCTGTTCAAGAAGATCCACGATAAGATCTTTTCCGTCTTCACGGCTGTATGTATCATCCTCGTCAAAGTCGGAGTTAAGATCTGTACCTAATGTTCCAAGAGAAATACCGCTCTTACCAAGCTTGGTAAGGTCTTCGGTTACATCACCGTAAAGATCTGCAAATACCGAAGGAGATATACAGATAAGACCTGTTGTAATGGTCTGCTGGAAGGAGGAGTAATACTCTCTCTTCTGCTGATATCTGTTATCTATTGTTCTTGCACCGTCCTTTTTAAGACTGAAGCCATCAAAAGAACCGTCCTTTGTTAAATAACTGAGATCAAAATCAGGGTATACGGTAATATTATTTTTCTTTGCAAATTCCACAAAATCGGTATAGCCTTCATCACCGCCAACCTCTTTCTGGAACTTAACCTTGGTAGGTACACTTGAAATCATACCACCGTTGGCAAAACCTGTAAGCTTGTAGTTAATATTTGAGATTCCTTCTTCCTTGAGTTCGTTATACATCTCTTTAAGATCTTCAAAGGAAGTGAGGGCTTTGGTTACTGTTACAGGCACGGAAAGGAATGTTCCGTCTGTGTCCATTGTACCAAAGGATTCGATATAAAGAGGAATATCCTCTTTGTTGCTTTCAATAAATGAGAGAACTTCATTCTTAACAAGATAATCCTGATATGCTTTTGCCATACCTACATAGCTTGTTTCATAATACTCATCCTCAGAAAGACCTGCATTTGCAGCCATTTTTTCATCAGAAAGCATTATGATACGGATTCCGTAGCTTCCGGTATATCTACGCTCTGCGGTGATAGTCCATACGGTATCGTCACCAACAGATACTGCATCCGAAAGATTATAGGAGTCATTTGCTCTGAGGTAGAATTCAGGATAAGCTGAATTGTACTTGTGGGTAGAACCGCCGTGTGCGGTTTTAATGGTAGCAAGGGAGTCACCTTCTTCGATGATTGCAAAGAAACCGCGATCCTGTGCTGTTGCCGGAATTACTACTGCTTCTTCCTCTGCTGCATCCTCGTTTGCTTCATCCTTTGCTTCATCTGCTGTTTCCTCGGTTGCTTCTTCGGCTTTTTCTTCGGCAGGTTCTTCTGCTGCTTCTTCAACCTCGGCAGCTTCCTCACCCTCGGTTGCTTCTTCGGCTTTTTCTTCGGCAGGTTCTTCTGTTGCTTCTTCAACCTCGGCAGCTTCCTCACCCTCGGTTGCTTCTTCGCCCTCTGCTGCTTCACCTTCAGCTTCTTCTTCGCCTTCGGTTACAGGAACAAAGTTTTCAACCAAACCGTATACGGGTAAGCGCATATCTTCAAGATTTGTTGCTACAATTTCGTGGTAAGAGAAGTCCGTTCCGTATACATCTCCGGACATACCAACGATAACACTCTCTGCATCCATCTGCTTGAAATCAAGCAATGCTCCGCTTCCGTCGGGAACGAATACATAACCGTTGTTTACACCGTTTCCTGCACCAAAATAAGGAAGCACTCTGATATAATTTAAGGTATACTTATCTTCATCAAAGCGTACACCGTTTGCAGGAAGCTTTATCTGAAGACCGCTTTCATCAAGATAATACTCAAGAGCCATCTTGAAAAGCGGAGGAGCTTCAGCTGTTGAGATATAGTTTGTTATCTGATGGTCTTCTTCCATCTTAGCAAAGGTATATTTGGGGCAATATTTCTTGATAATACTCTCAATATCCTTCTTTTCACGACGCTCTGCAGTTGTATCGAACACATAAACCGCCATTTTCTCGGTTATAGGATAGTTCTTATACATGTCTGCTCTTTCGGCATCGGTAAGCTCTTCATTTTCAGGATCCTGCAATACATAGAAGTAGGAAAGCTTGTTGAAGAGATACTTGGGAATATTGTGTTCTTCGGCTGCGGCAACGATAAGCTCTTCAAATCTGGACTTTTCAATTACCATGGGAACAAGATATCTTGTTTCTTCTTCACCGATAGAATATTCCACACGGAGACCGCTTTTAAGGTTTTTAACCTTGATCTGTCCCTTTTGAGTGGACCAAGCAAAGCTGTTATAAGGAGTAGCCGTACCTGTGTTGTCCTTAAACTCTATCATAAGCTGGGACATAAGCTCACCCTTGATATCCTGAGAAGCTGTGCTTGTTGCGATATCGTAGGGATTAGTAAATACTGTCTGGCCTGTAACAGTATTGTGCAATGCTACTTCACCGGAAAAGCTGTCGCACCAGAGCTCATAACCGTATGCAGATACCATGAGTTCCATTGTTGCAAGCTTCTCTTCAGGAGAATTATACTTTGTTACAAGATAAGAATTTGCTTTCTTAATATTAGGGTCGGTGGTTTCTTCCTCTTCAGATTCTTCGTCTGAATCGGTATCTTCACCTGTGGTTTCTTCACCGTCTGCAGCTTCTTCACCATCTGCAGCTTCTTCGCCGTCTGCAGCTTCTTCGCCATCTGCAACCTCAGCCTCGCCTTCGGCATCTTCGTCTGAGGTTTCTTCATCGTCAGTAGCTGCAAGAAGTGTATCAACTGCTGTTTCGTCATCTTCGGGTGCTGCACTTACAACTACCGCAAAGGTTGAGAAAAGCATCATCACAGCAAGAAGCAGTGATAAGAATTTAATTGAAGTTTTGTTATTCATTTCATCTGCCTCCTTCTGTTACATTCTGTAGGACAATTCCGTAATAATACTTGATACGAAACCAACGATCTTCTGGAGAAGTCCTGTAAATAATAATCCGATAAACATTATAAATGCCATACCAACAATGGTCATAAGCGATGTGATAACATTTTTAAGAAGAGAATATCCGTGAGTTACCATCATACCGCAAACAACCAAAAGTGCAACCCAAGCCCAACCTATAGTAACAAGCAAGGATACAACG
This sequence comes from Clostridia bacterium, assembly GCA_017547545.1. Lineage (GTDB taxonomy): Bacteria > Bacillota > Clostridia > Oscillospirales > CAG-272 > RGIG7300. Next base: position 20,010 of record JAFYPJ010000038.1, read on the forward strand.
CCCGCTTCATTCAAAGAGAAGAAGTGAGTACATATTACGGAAGGAATTACAAAGAAGGGTAAGGGAGCAAGTGAATAACCAACTGCTGTATAAATATCCTTAAAGCTTCCTTCACCGTCCATAAGTGTGGTAAGACACCAGTTAGCTGTTACCCAAAGGAATACAGGCATAAGTATTGAAACTGCCTGAACAAATATTGAACTTGTTGCTCCTGTGGGATTGAAGAGATATGCCTGGCCAACCGCCTGATATGTAAAGGAGATAACAGCCAATATAACCCAGAAGGTTGCACCGCGAACAGAACCGCGTTTTTCATGCTTAAGGTCCCAGAATCCGTCGAAGGGATGTCCAAAGAGATGGAACGCATAGAGAACTTCTTCATGCATTTTACGCTTGCCCTGCTTCAGGATACCTGCCTTGTTAACCTTGGCAGCCCACTTAAAGAGCCATGACAAACCGAGAACAACTAATATTGCAACTACGGGAATAAGAAGAATTACCTTCTGAGCAACTTCTTTTCTGTATTCCTTAAATGCATTTGAATAGTTTGTAGTATCATAAGCAGACTTAAAGTATTCCATACTTTCCTGCCACTTACCGCTACGGTAAAGAGACTTACCGATACCAACATATGCCGCATCAAAGTTACCGTTTCTCTGGAGGATCTTTTCCCAGTCTTCAACGGCCTTATCATAGTTTCTTTCATTATCGTTATGAAGTGCGTCAATAAGAATATCACCGTACTCTGTTCTTTCGTATACAGTTATTGAAAGCTCTGTTTTATCAAGAATAAGAAGCTTTGAACCCTGGTATACAAGACCTTCCGCCATCTTAAGGTTACCGAGCATTTCGCCCTTATCACCAAAGATGTGAAGCAAACGGCCGTAAGAATCATAGGTATAAACCTTGGAACGCTTTTCGTCGATAATAGACCATGTGCCTTCATCACCAAGCGCCACGTCAATTATCTTGGAAGCACCGATGATATCACTGGAGGATTTAGAGCTCCAGATAACATTTACTTCACCGCCGGGACCAAAGAATCCACCGCGAACCATAACATCATCACCTGAAGAATTGAGCTTTTTGACAGGAGAATAATCGCTGGATTTACCCTCGATAGCTGCCTGCTGAGCAGATTCTTCGATAGAGGAAGAAGTAACATAAACAAAGCCTTCGTCGTCTATTGTGATATTATTATACTCTGTAGGAACATAGCTTTGAGACTGTGCTCTCTGCTCTGCTGTCATAAATGACTGCCAAAGAATATCCGCCGCATCAACAGAAACCTTCTGTGCACCGAGAAAGCTCTGGAATTCGCCTTCTTTGTTAAGAACGATTACACCCATGTAGGTTGTGGAGGATACAACATAAAGGTTTCCTACATCATCTACCGCCAATGCAACCGGCTTATAAATAGCATCCGATTCCATAACCTCGGAGCTGGGCTCCTGGATCACGCTGTGGAAGGGGAACATTACATCACCCTCAGGGGTACGGCTGAATAATACAATTCGGCTGTTTTCGGTATCTGCTACATAAATAAAATCATCTGTAACATACATACCGCTGGGCGCACTGAGTGAATCGGGTACACCCTGATCGTTAATGAACTCATTACCGAAATGAGTTACATATTTATAATACTTGTCAAGCATGTAGATACAGTTCTTACCGTTATCTACAATATAAACATTTTCATTCTCGTCTACAACGATGTCTGAAGGATTAACAAGGTTTTCGGGCAAGCCCATTGCTTCCCACTTTACCTCTCTGTCCGGTGTGTATGCATCAGGAGAGTCAACCGGCACACCTGCAATTGAGTAGGTGTAGGAGGTATATGCATCTGCGAAGGATGCAACCCCGCCGAGTAAGGTAAACAGACAAAGTGAGAGAGCTATTAAAGAAAGATATCTTTTCATGCTTTTCCTCCTTAGTCTTTCATACCCGACGATGCCATAGTTTCAACTATCTGGCTCTGGTTTACAACGAATACTATGATCGGCACGCTCATAAGAAGTACCGAACCTGCTGTTGCCGCACCAACATTAGTACCTGCGGCACCTGTTATCTGTACGATAGCAGCATTAAATGTTTTAAGCTGTTCACTCCATACATAAACGGAAGCACCTGCATTCCATACAGACTGGAAGGTTGTAACGATAAGTGTAAGCCATGCAGGCTTAACCAAAGGCATTGCTATCTTCCAATATATATAGAATTCTTTTGCACCGTCAATACGGGCAGCCTCTATCATCTCATCCGAAATACCGTCATCAATAAAGTTCTTCATAAGGTAAAGACCAAGGGTTGATGCCCATACGGGAAGAATCGAAATAGAGTAGGTATTAAGCATACCGAGATAACAGTAAATAATAAAGTTGTATGTACCTGTAATGGTAGAACCGATCATAAGAGAGTAAACGATTATATTGTTGATAACCTTATAACCGGGCATACGAACCTTAGAAAGTGAATATGCCGTCATTGAACCTAAAAGCAAACATCCTAAGGTAGAAGCTACCGAAATGAATACGGTATTAAAGATATACCTTGAAATAGGAACCCATGTTTGGTTCATGTTTGTAAAAAGGTCAATAAAGTTCTTCATGGTGGGCTTGATAACATACATCTTGGGAGGTGTTATGGAAAGCTCACCAAGAGGCTTGAATGCGGTTATTACCGTATAATACATAGGAAGGAACATCAATGCACCGAGTATTACAAGCATTACTGTAATAACTGTATCGCCCCCGGCAGAACGGTTAAGTACGACCTTATGTTTTCTGACACGCAATCTTTTAACTTTTTTTGCCATACTACTGTCCCACCTTTGCTAACATTTTATTTACAAGACGGTTCGAGGTGAACATGAGGATAAACATGAACAACGCGATCGCCGATGCATAACCGAACTCAAAACGGGTACTCATGTACTCGGTAAGATGATGGTTAAGAGTCCATGCACAATAGTTTACTGAGGGTGTTCCGCAGAGAAGTGTTACGATAGCACCAAAGCCAAAAGCGTTGGTAATAGACATAACCGCACCGAACATAAGCATGGATTTCATATTGGGAAGGGTAACAAACCAAACCTCCTGCCAACGGTTCTTAATACCGTCAACCGCACCTGCTTCATACTGAGCACGGTCAACACCCTGAAGTCCCGCGATAAAGGAAAGGAAGGAAATACCCAAGCTGGTCCAGATAGAAATAAATATCATCAAAGGAACGATGTAGGTTTCATTCTGGAAAAAGAGGATCGGTTCGCTTATAAGGCCTAACTTCATGAGCCAGCCGTTTGCAAATCCGTAGATATCTCCTCTGAATACAAGTAAGAAAATGGTGTGCGCACCGCCGGAAATACCGGGTGCATAAAATATAAATGTAACCAATGCTCTTGCTTTAGGTGAAAGCTCGTTGATAAACCAAGCAAGAATAAAGCTTAAGATAAAGGACGCAGGTCCCGTTGTAAGAGCAAAGATCATTGTGTTTTTGAATGCGGTGATGAACAAATCGTCATCAAGAAACATTCTGATAAAATTATCAAATCCAACCCATTTAGGGAACTGGAACATATTAAAAGATGTAAAGCTGAGTAAGAGTGAGAGTATAACGGGTATAACAGTAAAAACAAGGAACATTATCATAAAGGGTGTTATCATAAGATAGCCCGCTCTTGTTCTTTTCATCTCACTTCTTATGTACTGCCATCTTGTCATATCTTTTTTGGAAACCGGCTGTTTGCTCTTTTTTTCCGGTTTGGTACTCTTTTTTACAGCAGTATCTGACATGAGTAATTCTCCTTTTCAATATTATTTTTTAAAGGGTTAACTTTTGGGGCAGAGGGTGCGAAATTACTTCGCATCCTCGTCATAAGTTACCGGCCAAAAGTCCAAACCGAATTCTTCACGCTTACGCGCAATTTCCTTATTTATATATGTAACCTGTTCAAGCATTGCATCAGCAGGGTTGTCACCTCTGTTGTATGCATTAAGGAATGCAAAGGATACATACTGAGTTAAGATGTATGAACCGGGATATTCGGGTACGGTTTCAAGACTTGAAAGAATACCGCGAACCGCCGCACGTTCTTCATCTGTCCACTTCTGTGAAAGAAGTGCTTTAACATTTGCGGTTGAATACTTGGTTGTAGGAAGTGAAGTTGCAATAGTTTCTCTTGCCTGACGCATCTGAGAATCAGAACCGCAGTACCACTTCATATATGTCCATATAGTATCCTTCTTTTCCTGGCTGCGGCCTCTGTCTTTAGGCATGATCATTGCCATTGTGTTTGCAACCGCAGTATGATTTACAGTACCGTCCTCCTGAACTGTACCGATAGCTGGTGCAAGCTGCCACAAGCCACGGAGTTCATAGTATGTCATAAGGGTATTGTAAATTGTAATACCGTCTTCAGAAACCATTATCGGAATTTCACCTGTTCTGAAACGGGTAATATCGTATGCAACGGGAGCACTGTACTTCTGGAACATTTCGCAGAGAGTTTTAAATGCGGAAAGTGATTCGGTAGAATCAAGATTTGTTCTGTAACCGTTGTCACGGAAGAGATCTCCGCCTTCTTGCTGATAGATAAAGAGCTGTGCGCCGGGAAGTGCTGTTGAAAGACCGATGTCAAAATTGTTATTCAAAAGCGCGGGCATTGAGGAAAGCAGCTCTGTCCAGCTTTCGGGCATACCGATACCTAATTCATGGAGTACATCAACACGGTAGAATGCCATAGGCATAATAAGTGTTGTAGGCAAGCCGTATGTATTGTATTCTTCTTTACCTGTTTTTTCATTAAGTGCCGTCATAGATACTTTCTTATACCAGGGATTTTCCTCAAGGGGAACATCCTTTCCTTCTTCAACAGCGGCATAAGAATATTCATCCATTATATCTTTAAAGCCCGGCATGTCTTGTACAGGTTCAATAGCAGTTCGCATACCGAAGGTTATTGTGTTAACCGTATCAAGGAAGGAAATATCCGGTCCTATACCTGCCAGGATCGCTTCCTGCAAGCCGGCGGTAATAACCTTAATATATAATGCAGTTCCTTCACCGGGACAACCTTCTGCCGAGAAGTAGTTATCAACAATATATCTTGTGATAAGCATTGATTCACGGTCTGCAATCGCCCACATTTCAATAACATCGTCTTCGTTGCCCTTACTGTCTTCGGTTACTGCGTCACCTGAGAAACCGATGGTAGTATAGTCCATTGTGAAACTTGCTACAAATGCTTTGCATTCAAACCATACCTTCTGGAATGCATTTGATACATCCTGAGGCAATTCTTCGTTTACATCACCTATAACGAAATAGTCAAGCTTAACGGGCTGACCCAATGCTGCATATAACCAGTCACTGAGTGCAATTATATAGTTTTTGAACGTAAGGAAATTAGGTGCAATCTGATATTCATCCTTTGCCATATCCTCAAAAAGTTCTGCTATGGTAAGAAGGGTATTTGTCTGGTCACCGTCGGCGCCTGTCATTTCAACGATATCTTCCTGAATCTCATAAAGCTCGTTTGCCGCTTCACCGATAGATACGATGCAATCGGGAACAAGTCTTCTAAAGCCGTAATCACGGTATGAGTCGGGAACGGGACCGGTAATCATAAGCATTCTCTGATAAACATCATTAAGCTCGTCTATCATCTGCTCTATCTGATATACATATTTTTCCATTTCACCGAGAACTATTTCTATTTCAACGGTATTAACACCCTCTTCAAGATAGAAAAGGAATTCCTGTTCACCGTTGTTCGCATAAGCAGACTGGAACTCGGTATTATACATAAATCTTAAATGGCTTGCCTCACGGAACTGAACCTCACCGTTTATCTTAACTCTTCTTGAAGAGAACATACCGATAAGGGAGTTCTGACGGAAACGGAAAGACATAGAGTAGAGACCTGTTTCTTTTACCTCTACCTCGTATTTCATCCAGTTGTTGTTACCGCCGTTGTCAAGAATATTATATTTGATAACCGCAGGATCCTGGGGCTCAGTGATGGAGGAGGTTCTGTCATTACCGGGGAATACATTCTGAACAGATACATATTCGGGGTTTTCAGCCTGAACCTTTATAGGCTCATGATCTTCAACTTCCTTAACACCGTTTGCTTTCATTTCCTTGAGCCATTCGTCATATGTAGGCTCTTCTTCATGTCTGTAGAATTCGATCTTGCTGATAACCATGTGTTCACGGTTAGAAACAAGAGTTAAGGTATGCCAACCTTCGTCAAGATAGAATTCAAAAGGATCAATATCATAACCCAACCAGTCACGAACATAGTAGGTCTGCCACATGGGAACTTCCCAACGCCTCGGTCTTGTATCGTTACCGTTTTTATCTTCGGGGAAGGTGTAGCAGTCATATTCTTTGTCTATTATTCTGCCTGTTTCTTCATCTACGACATATTTGTCTGTATCATAGCCCATTTCTTCAAGAGTCTTACCTTCTTCGATTGTACGGTATTCGTAAGACCAGCAACGGGGGAAGTAAAGATATCTTGCTTCCGAGAAGGGAAGCTTACCGTCGATGTAAAGCATACGCTCGATGGTTGTGGATATCTCTGCATCTTCAAGCTCTTCATCAGAATCCGCCTGAGGATTGGATGTGTAGGTAATACGCATAGCGTACATGCCTGTTTTTTCAACATTGAAACGGAATACAGTCTCACCGGTATCACCTGTGCTTAAAACAGTTCCGGTAACCTCATCCTCATAGCTGAAATGACCTGCAACAACACCCTTGGTATCCTTAACCTCGGATGCATCCTTGAGTTCATAGCTGGCAGTAGTGTAAACAATTTCTTCTTTCTGATCTTCTTCTTCCTTCTTCGCATCTTCGGAAGCAGGATCTTCTTCAAGATCAGCAGTTTCACTGTTGTCGGCATTAGCTTCGGCATTTTCTGCCTCTTCCTGAGCCTCCTGCTCTGCTATAAGGTCTTCTGCCTGTTCTGCTGAATAAACGGTTTTACCGTCTGCAGATACAGGTTCGTCTTCTGTAACGAGATCCTCATATGTGATGACAATATTGGCATCCTCGGGAGCCTTCTTGGCATCAGCATGCTCGTCGGTATAATCTATATAAGAGTCTACACCGATAAGCTTTTCCAATTGCACCGCATCGTAATGATAGAGGGATGCAAGAGGATCAACCGTTACTTCCTCTTTCTGGGAAGAGTCATCTTCTGCGGCATACACCAACACGGACGTTGACAGGACGCCGAAGAGCATAAGCACCGCCATGGAAAATGACAGGATTTTTTTAATCCTTACGTTCATTTTTGTTTCCTCCTTAAGGGTTAAATGATTTTTCGCAAATCCAAAAAAGGGCAACAATACCCCAACAGGCATAACTATCCCAAAAGAATATACCCGTTGGTTTTCGCACAAAACCATGCCGCATCCTCTTTCCAAAGCTCCGTTTTGCATGCTTTTATCCGGTTCAGAATACGGTTGCCGTTACCCATGAACCAAAGCATTTCACACGGTTTTTGTGCAGAGAAAAGGCTTGGTTTTCCCTTTTATTTTCATGTTTATTATAATACCACAGCCACCGATAAATGTCAAGTGCAGAGTTTTAATGTCGCCTTATGTCATAAGGGTTTACGGGAAATTTTATTAAGTAATTTTTAATTTTACCAAGGGCTTTTTTTTCAATGAATTTCCATTTGTTTCTTTCAAGTCAAAAACATGCTTCGTTTTTTTGTGACGAATCGAGAAATTTTTGCTGAAATTTTGTGCATTTTCCCGTTTTTTTAACAATTTCAACATATAAAATGCCGCATCTGATTCGGTTTATCCATGTAAAAAAATTCAAAATTTTTGTATAATTTCCACAAAATTTTGCTATTTTTTTCTACACATATACAAATTGCACAAAATTTCAAAAAAGCCGATTTTTTGTGAATTCGGCGCCATTTTAACACGATTTATAAAAATTTGACAGTTGCAGATTAAACTGATATAATATTATCATAAAAAATCCGAAAGGAAAAACGAAATGAAAAACTCCTTTTACCCTATGATTTTCCGCCAGCGTTATATACGCCGCTGGGGACTCATGAGAAATATGACAGAAGAAACGCTCAGCGAACATTCCTATGAGGTTGCGGTTCTTGCCCACGCACTATGCACCGTTGGGAACAGATATTTCAACAAAAACTATGACACGGGCAAAGCGGTCAGCTACGCACTTTTTCATGATGCGCAGGAGGTTTATACCGGTGATATGCCAACCCCTGCAAAATATTATAATGAAAGCATGCGCCGCAATTATGCCGAAATTGAGGATAATGCTACAAAAAAGTTACTTTCAATGCTTCCCGAAGAGTTGCAGCCGGACTACAGCGAGCTGCTCTGCCAGAATGACAGCGAGCTTCATCTTATAGTAAAAGCAGCAGACAAATTAAGTGCATATATCAAATGTATAGAAGAACTCAAATGCAACAACAATGAATTTAAAAGTGCCGCAAAAGCTACCCTTAGATCACTCAAGGAAAACCCTCTGCCTGAGCTTCATTATTTTATGGAGAATTTCCTGCCCGCATTTGAAAGCGATCTTGACGAATTGCAGATGTAATGAGATTAGATAAATTTTTATCCGAAACAAAAACCCTGTCCAGAACCGAAACGGCAAAGGCGGTAAAGCAGGGCATAATAACGGTCAATTCAAAGGTTGCCTTAAAGCCTAACTTACCCGTAAACGAGGAAACGGATATAATATGCGTTTCTGGGCGAATAATTGAATATAATAAATATCGGTATATAATGCTGAACAAGCCTGAGGGCTATGTTTCTGCAACCGATGACAAAAGCGCTCCTTATGTTACACAGCTTTTAAGCGAGGATCTGCAGAAATTTGAGCTTTTTCCCGTGGGAAGGCTTGATAAATACACGGTAGGGCTTATGATCTTAACCGATGACGGCCGGCTTGCCCACCGTGTGCTTTCTCCAAAGCATCATGCCGAAAAAGTATATTATTTCAAATGCGAAAAGCCTCTTGAAAGAACAGAGGAATTAGAAGCGGGAGTACATATAGAAGGCGGTTATCTTACTAAGCCCTGTAAGGTAAAAAAGCTCTCCGAATTTGATGGAGAAATAACCCTGACCGAGGGAAAATACCACCAAATAAAGCAGATGCTTTATGCCGTTGGAAACAGGATAACCTATCTTGAAAGGATCCGCTTTGCAGACATCCCCTTAGACACTTCTCTTGAACGGGGAAGGTGGAGATTTTTAACCGAAGATGAAATAGAAAAATTACGCAAAATATAGAAAGAGGAAGAAATGGATATTTTACAGACCTTATCAGAAGAATTTTCAATACCCATGAAAAGATTGGAGGATACCGTTGCTCTTATAGATGAAGGCAACACAATCCCCTTTATTGCAAGATACCGTAAAGAGGTTACGGGAAGTCTTGACGATACCGTGTTAAGAGGTCTATTTGATCGCCTTACCTACCTTCGTTCCCTTGAAGAAAGACGGGAAAAGGTACGCGAAACAATAGCAGAACAGGGCAAACTCACAGATGAAATAAGTCTTGCTCTTGATAACGCGGCAACCTTGACCGAAATAGAGGATATTTACCGTCCTTTCAAACAAAAGAAAAAGACAAGGGCCGGTGTTGCCCGTGAAAAGGGCCTTGCTCCCTTGGCTGAGCTTATCTGTGAACAGCGTGAAAAATATGAACCCTCAATTATTGAAACTGCCGAGAGCTATATTGATGAAGAAAAGGGTATATCAAGTGCCAAAGAAGCTCTTGCAGGCGCAATGGATATTATTGCAGAGGATATTTCCGACAATGCGGAATTCCGTAAAGAGATCCGTGCAATAACCTTTGAATTCGGTTTTATTTCATCCTCTGCCGCAACCGAGGAAAGTACCGTATATGATATGTATTATGAATACCGTGAGCCTATCCGTAAAACTCCTTCACACCGTATTCTTGCCATGAACCGCGGTGAAAAAGAGGATATTTTAAAGGTAAAGGTAGAAATCGCAAAGGATGCTGTTCTCAATTATCTTTTCAAGGCGGCAGATATCAATATGTTTACAGAAGCCACCACCTATATGGCAAAGGCGGCTATAGACAGTTACGAAAGACTTATCGCTCCTTCCATTGAAAGAGAGATTCGTTCCGATCTTTTCGACGATGCATCCGAGGGTGCTATAAAGCTCTTTTCGGAAAACTTAAAAAATCTCCTTATGCAACCTCCCGTTAAGGGAAAAACTGCTCTCGGATTTGACCCGGGTTACCGTACAGGCTGTAAGCTTGCGGTGGTAGATAAAACAGGAAAAGTGCTTGATACAGCCGTTATATATCCCACCAAGCCTCAGGAAAGAATTGAGGAATCAAAACGTGTTATCAAGCGTCTTTGCGAAAAACACGGTATTGAAATAATTGCTATCGGTAACGGCACAGCCTCAAAGGAAAGTGAAATATTCATTGCAGGTCTTTTGCGCGAGCTTCCGGGTAAGGTACAGTATGCTATGGTAAGCGAAGCGGGAGCATCGGTTTATTCTGCTTCCGAAGCGGGTGCTGCTGAATTTCCAGATTTTGATGTTACAGAGCGTTCCGCAGTTTCTATAGCAAGAAGATTGCAAAACCCCCTGGCAGAGTTAGTTAAAATAGATCCCAAGGCAATCGGTGTTGGGCAATATCAGCATGATATGAAGCCTGCCCGTCTTGATGCGGCACTGGGAGGTGTTGTTGAGGACTGCGTTAACAGCGTTGGTGTTGATGTAAACACCGCGTCCTATTCCCTTCTTTCATACATTGCAGGTATCAATATGACCACCGCAAAAAATATCGTAAAATACCGCGAGGAAAACGGAGAATTCACAAAGCGTTCCCAGATATTAAAGGTACCCAAGATAGGAGCCAAAGCATATCAACAGTGTGCAGGCTTTTTAAGAGTAGCTTCATCCTCCGAGATCCTTGATAATACCGGTGTTCATCCCGAATCCTATGATATTGCAAAAAAGCTTATCTCAAGATATGATTATACCTTAGACGATGTAAAGCAGAGCCGACTCTCCGAGCTTGGCAACAGGGTTCGTGCAGAAGGTGTGGCCAAGGTTGCTACAGAACTTGAATGCGGTGAACCTACATTACTTGACATTGTTGGCGAGCTTGAAAAACCGGGCAGAGATGTACGAGATTCCCTTCCCCAGCCGATTTTGCGCGAGGATGTTATGGGGCTTGAGGATCTTACCCCCGGTATGCTTATGACAGGAACGGTAAGAAATGTTATAGACTTCGGTGCTTTTGTTGATATTGGTGTTCATCAGGACGGATTAGTGCATATTTCTGAAATTTCGGATAAGTTTATCAAGCATCCGAGCCAGGTTCTCTCTGTTGGCGACAATGTTCAGGTAAAGGTACTCTCTGTTGATACCAAAAAGGGGAGAATATCTCTTACAATGAAAATATAATTTATAATTCAAGGAGAAATAAATATGGAAAGCAAGATCAGAGTAACAGTATGGAACGAATTCCGCCACGAAAAAGAGGGCGGTGCCGCACAGAAAGTGTATCCCAACGGTTTGCACGCAGTTATTAAAGAATTTCTTGATAAAAACGATGATATGGAGGTTCGTCTTGCAGCACTTGACGATCCGGATCAGGGGCTTCCGGATGAGGTACTTAACAATACCGATGTTCTTCTCTGGTGGGGGCACTGCCACCATTGGGAGGTAAACGATGAGCTTGTTGAAAAGGTTCGTCAGCGCGTTTACCGTGAAGGTATGGGATTTATCCCCCTTCATTCAGGACACCATTCCAAGCCCTTTAAGGCAATAGTTGGCTGTACGGGAGATCTTGAATGGGGCGACGGTGTAAAAGAGGTGGTATGGAATCTTAATCCCTCCCATCCCATTGCTGCAGGTATTCCCAAGGCATTTGAGCTTCCCGTTGAAGAGCTTTATTCCGAACCCTTTTTTGTACCCCAGCCCGACCAGCTGGTATTCGGTTCCTGGTTTGAACAGGGTAATATCTTCCGTTCCGGCATCTGCTATTTCAGAGGACTCGGTAAGATATTCTACTTCCAACCCGGCCATGAGGAATTCCCCTCATTTTACAACGAGTATGTACAGAAAATAATTACAAATGCTGTTCGCTGGGCAAAGCCTGTCAACCGTGTTATCAAAGACGAATGTCCCTATGTTGGTACAGGTCTTTTTGATAAAACTCATGAGGAAAACAATATATAATTTTTTGCTATATTATTGACTTTAATGTATTTTTATGAGATAATATTACCAATAAATAATTTCCCGGAGGAAAAAATAAATGGCAGACAAGATCAGAGTAACAGTTTGGCATGAATACCGCCATGAAAGAAACACCGAGGGGGAGGCTTATAAGTGCTATCCCAACGGTATCCATGCAGTAATAAAGGATTTTCTTGATAAGAACGATGATATGGATGTTCGCATCGTTTGTCTTGACGATCCCGACCAGGGACTTCCCGATGAGCTTCTTAACAACACAGATGTACTTCTTTGGTGGGGACACGGCTTCCACGGTGAAGTAAATGATGAATTGGTTGATAAGATAGTTACCCGTGTTTACCGTCAGGGTATGGGCTTTATAGGTCTTCACTCTGCACACCATTCAAAGCCCTTCCGTAAGCTTCTCGGCTGTACCGGTAACCTTGAATGGGGCGATAATATCAAGGAAGTTATATGGAACCTCAACCCCACACACCCCATTGCAGCAGGTATCCCCAAGGCGTTTGAGCTTGAAGCAGATGAGCTTTATTCAGAGCCCTTCTATATTCCCAAGCCTGACGATCTTATCTTCGGCGCATGGTTTGAACACGGTAATATATTCCGTGCAGGCTGTACATGGGCACGCGGCTTAGGTAAAATATTTTATTTCCAGCCCGGCCACGAAACCTGCCTTTCCTTCTACAACCCCTATGTTCAGAAGATCATTACAAATGCTGTTCGCTGGGCAAAGCCTGTTGAAGAGCCTATCGACGAAACCTGCCCTTATTCCGGCAAGGGATTCCTTGTTAGCGAAACAGTGCGTTTCGATTAATTAAAATCATAAAAGGCAGTTTTTGCTCAAATCAAAAACTGCCTTTTATTAAAATATTGGAGTAATTATTATGAAATTTTTTCCCGATTACCATAAAAATATAAATGTTCTTGAGATGAACCCCCTTCCTTCAAGAGCATACTACATTCCCTATCAAAGTGAAGCTGCAGCTTATGAGAATGACCGCAAAAAATCAGAGTTTTTCTTTGATATGTGCGGAGAATGGGATTTTCGCTTTTTCCCCTCCTCTCTTGATATAGAGGACTTCACATCTGCCGGCTTCACCACCGAAGGCTTTGACAAAATAGATGTGCCGAGATGCTGGCAGACCTATACAGAGCGTAACTACGACAAGCCTCAGTACACCAACTTCAATTACCCCTTCCCCGTTGATCCTCCCCATGTACCGGATGATATCCCATGCGGTCTTTATGTTCGCGATTACGAATTCACAAAAGACCAGATTGCAAACAAGGATATCCTTATTAACTTTGAGGGTGTTGATTCCTGCTTCTACCTTTGGATAAACAATGACATAGCAATCTATTCCCAGGCTGCTCACACCACTACCGAAATGCGTATAAACGATTATCTTCTTCCCGGTAAAAACACATTTAAACTTCTTTGCTTAAAGTGGTGTGCCGGTTCTTATCTTGAAGATCAGGACAAGTGGCGTATGTCCGGTATTTTCCGCGATGTTTACATGCTTATCCGAGATAAAGCTCATATCAACGATTATACTGTCAAAACCGAGCTTAATTCCGGGTTTACAAAAGCCAACATCAGTATTGCTCTTGATGTATGGGGTGGCGGTGAGGTTGAATACACCTTGAAAGATAAAGAAGGAAATATTATCGCCCAAGGCAATGCAAAGGAAAATATTGAGATCGAAGTTAAATCACCGAAGCTTTGGTCCTCGGAAACCCCCTATCTCTATGCACTCATTTTAAAATGCGGAAGCGAATACATAAAGCAAAATATCGGTATAAGAAAAATAGAGATAAAGAAGGGTATTGTACTTATTAACGGCAAGGCAATCAAGGCAATGGGTGTTAACCGTCATGACAGTCATCCCGAATTGGGATACACCACTCCCCCTGAACACATGCTCCGTGACCTTTATATCATTAAGGCCCATAACATGAACATGGTTCGTTGCAGCCACTACCCTGCAGATCCCCGTTTCTACGATTACTGCGATGAGCTCGGACTTTATGTTTGCGATGAAGCGGATATAGAAACCCACGGCTTTGATTCGGTAAACAACCGTTCTCTCATTTCAGACGATCCCAAGTGGGAGGGTATGTATATGATGCGCTGTGTTAAAATGTATCAGCGCGACAAAAACCATCCCTCGGTTATCATGTGGTCTTTGGGAAATGAAAGCGGATTCGGTTGTAACCATAAGGCGATGTCCCGCTATCTTCGTGAAGCAGACGGCAGCCGTATAATCCACTATGAAGGAGCAAATACTCCCCAAAACAACGGTGTTCAGGATGATTGCGTTGATATTGAGAGTCATATGTACACCCCAACTCCCGATCTTAAAAAGTATCTTGAAAACAAAAAATACAAGCAGCCCCTTTTCCTGTGTGAATACTGCCATGCAATGGGTAACGGCCCCGGTGACCTTAAAACCTATTGGGATATGATAGACGAGGAAGAAAGATTCCTTGGCGGCTGTATCTGGGAATATACCGATCACAGCGTGCTTCATAAAGGCAAATTCACCTACGGTGGAGACTTTGGAGACTTCCCCAATGACGGGAACTTCTGCGTAGACGGCCTTGTGTTCCCGGACAGAAGGATAGGAACGGGAATGCTTGAGGCAAAAGAGGTTTATGCTCCCGTTAAGGTTACAAAGAATGATGACAATAGTATAACCGTAAAGAACCGCAGATATTTCACCGATCTCAGTGATCTTACTATGAATTACAGCATTGAGGTCAACGGCAAGAAAGTATCCAAGGGTAAAAAACCTCTTAATATTGCTCCTCAGGCAGAAGAAAGCTTCCGCTTTGACATTCCCGAAGGTGATTTTGTATACCTTAATCTGACCTTTACCTCCAACATATCAAAGCCTTGGGCAAAGAAAGGCTACAAGGTATGCTCAAAACAGATAGAATTTACTGCAAAAATGCCCGAAGCTGTACGCAATTACAATAATAAGCTTCATACAAGTCTCGACCGCGATACCCTTATAGTAAGATCAGAAAAGAATGTATACACCTTTGATAAAAACAGAGGCTTACTTATCAAAATTGAAAAGGACGGAAAAAACTGCATTTCTTCCCCCATCAAGCTCAACATCTGGCGCGCTCCCATTGATAATGACAGGGTTGTTAAGCATATGTGGTATCAGAAGGGCTTCCCCTATGCAGAAATGAAGTGCTATTCTACCGAAATCATCGAAGCAACCGAAGAAAAAACGGTGTTCAAGGGCGAATTTTCCATGGGAGCACCCATTATGGCTCCCATACTCCATGCATCAATTTACTACACCGTTTATGCCGAGGGAGCCCTTGAAATAAAGGTGATTGCAGATGTCAGCGCCGATGTTCCCGACCTTCCCCGTTTCGGTATCACCTTCAATACTCCAAAGGGCTTTGAAAATATTGACTACTTTGGTTACGGCCCCGGTGAAAGCTATATGGATAAGCGCCTTGCCTGCCGTATGGGTTACTTTAAAAATACGGTTAAGGGTAATTTTGAAAGCTATATCCGTCCTCAGGAAAACGGCTCTCATTACAATACCTATTATGCCCGTATTTCTTCAAAGGATAACGAATTGAAGTTTATTGCACCCAACTCTATGTCCTTTGCGGCAAAACACTACACAGATATGCAGCTCACCGATACAACCCACTATCACAAGCTGTGTGCCATGAA
Source organism: Clostridia bacterium (assembly GCA_017547545.1). Taxonomy (GTDB): domain Bacteria; phylum Bacillota; class Clostridia; order Oscillospirales; family CAG-272; genus RGIG7300. The sequence goes on from JAFYPJ010000038.1 coordinate 35,967, forward strand.
GGAAACAGTTGTTTCCCTTGACTATAAAATGGGCGGTATAGGCTCTCATTCCTGCGGTCCCTGGTTGGCAGAGGAGTATAAGGTTGGCGAAAAGCATATAGAATTTAAGGTTGAAATCATTTAATTTTTAAAAAGGTATTGATTTGTTCACTAAAAAAGAGTAAAATAACTGTATGTGAAAAAATTATTTAATAGGAGATAAAAAAATGGCTTTAGTTACAACAAAAGAGATGTTCAAAAAAGCTTATGAAGGCGGATACGCTATCGGTGCTTTTAACATCAATAATATGGAAATAGTTCAGGCAATCACAGAAGCAGCAGGCGAGCTCAGATCTCCCGTTGTTCTTCAGGTTTCTGCAGGCGCACGCAAATATGCAAAGCAGGAATACCTCCTTGCACTTGCAAATGCTGCAATAAAAGACGCAGATATCGACCTTGCTCTTCACCTTGACCACGGTGCAGACTTTGAAATTTGTAAGGCTTGTATCGACGGCGGCTTTACCTCAGTTATGATCGACGGCTCTCACCATTCTTTTGAAGACAACATTGCTCTTACCAAGAAGGTTGTTGAATATGCTCACGAACGCGGCGTAGTTGTTGAAGGCGAGCTTGGTGTTCTTGCAGGCGTTGAAGATGATGTTGTTGCTGAGGATTCCACATATACCCGTCCCGAAGAGGTTGAAGAGTTTGTTGCCAAGACCGGTGTAGACTCTCTCGCTATCTCTATCGGTACTTCTCACGGTGCATACAAGTTCACACCCGCACAGTGCACAAGAAACGAAGAAGGCATCCTTGTTCCTCCCCCCTTGCGTTTCGACATTCTCGAAGAAATCGAAAAGAAGATCCCCGGATTCCCGATCGTTCTTCACGGTGCTTCTTCCGTTCCTCAGGAATATGTTAAGGAAATCAACTCTATCGGCGGTCAGCTCCCCGATGCAGTAGGTATTCCCGAAGAACAGCTCAGAAAGGCTGCTTCCCTTGCAGTATGTAAGATCAATATCGACTCGGATATCAGACTTGCAATGACCGCAGGTATCAGACGCGTTCTTACCGAACAGCCCGGTGTATTTGACCCCCGTACCTACCTCACCGTAGCTCGTGCAGAGGTTAAGAAGATGGTTGCTCATAAGATCGAAAACGTTCTCGGCAGCAAGAACACACTCTAAGCGGTATAATACCAATTCAAAACCAAAGGCTGTCCAAGGACAGCCTTTTTACTTGGGGAGATATTATGAAATCAATAGATATCCTCTGTGCCGATCTTCTGTATGCCGAAATGCTGAAATTGGAGCTTGAGAGGGCAGGATATTCTGCCCACATAGGAAGAAGCGCAACACCCGATCTTATAATTTGCGACCTTGACACAAATGAAGCTGTTAAAGGTCCTTTTGTACTTACCTTCTCCAGGGATAAGGATGCACATCTTTGCCGTCCTTTTGATATAGAGGAGTTCTTATTGCTGGTTTCTCAAAAGCTTTCGGAGGAAGAGGTAACAGAAAACACAGAAATTAAAAAAAGCACTCTGTATGTATCCCCTTATGAAAGATACGCGGTATATAACAATGAAAACATAGAGCTGTCTGAGCTTGAACACCGTTTGCTTTTATATTTATACAACAATAAAAGCGCCGATATAAACGAGCTTTCACTTAATGTGTTCGGTGAGGAGTCCAATCCTAATCTTGTAAGGGTTTATATAAATTATTTAAGGAAAAAAATTGATAACCGTTTCAAGGTAAGGCTTATAACAACAAAAAGAAACAAAGGCTACTGTTTAGGGGAGGATGTTCAATGATTCTTATAAAAAATGCAAAGGTTCCCCAATCAAACAACAGGGTGATAAACCTTGATATACTTTATGATGAAGCAAAGGGAGAAATCATTGAAACCGGCCATGGATTAAACCATAATTCATCAACGCAAATAAATGCGGGCGGTGATTATATTTTACCTATGTTCACCGATATTTACACCCGTATTTGCTCTCCGGATGATGATATATCCACCGAAATGTGTGCAAAATGGGGCGGATATTCGGATATTCTTGTTATATCGGATACAAAACACCAAACAGAATACTGTAATTTTCATACCGTTGATTCACTTAATATTTCATTACTTGAAAGTAATCATACCCTTAACATCGAGGAATTAGAGAATTTTATGAAAAAAAGCGCGCAGGAAAACAGGCTGCTTATCGCTTCTCCTCAAAAAAATCCACTTTTCCAAAACAGCTGTGCAACCCGCGGCCGTACCGCATCACTTTTAAAGCTGCCTTGCGAACCCTCATATATTGAAGCCCGTTCGGTGTATGAATATATACTATTGGCAAAGGAAACAAATTGCAGACTTCACATAAGAGGCATATCAACAAAAGAAAGTATTGAACTGATAAAAAATGCAAAAAACAGCGGAGTTAAGTTAAGCTGCTCCACCTCTCCCTGCTATTTTTCCTTTACTGATGAGGACACCGTTTTCATCGGCTCAAATGCAAAAGTCTACCCTCCATTGCGCTCTGCCGATGATAAAGCTGCTGTAATAAAAGCAATTTCCGACGGTACAATAGATTGTATTGATTCGGATCATACCCCCGTTTCAAGCGAGGGTAAGAGCTACAACATCATAGCCTCAACCGAAGGAGCCATAGGCCTGCAAACTGTTTTTTGCGCGGTTTGTACCTATCTTTTAATGCCCGGATATATTGATATTTTCCGCCTTTGCGAGTTATTGTGTCAAAATCCTTCAAAAATATTGGGTATTCAAAAGCCCGATTTTATAACAAAAGGAAAAATGTCATTTATACTTGCATCTGTTTCGGAGGATTTCATTTTAACCAAAAGCAATCTTATTTCAAATGCAAAAAATTCGCCGTATATCGGAATGTCGCTATGCGGTAATATTAAAAATGTTTTTTAAACAACAAAACCGCTCCCGGTTGGGAGCGGTTATTTAATTTCCTGCTCTAATTCATCGAATACTTCACTTGAAAAAAATTCTTTTATTGAAATATCTAAACCATCACAAATCTTTTTTATAGATACTATCCCCGGATTTTTACTTTTTTCATTTAACATACTATAAACAGTTGAAGGCGGTATACCCGAAACATTAGCCAACTCATTTATTGCAATATCCCGTTCATTGCATAACTCTATTATTCTTTTTTCTACTGCTTCTTTAATATTCACAATCATCCACCTTTACGATATATCGTTAATATGATTTTAGACAAATTTGCGATAAATCGTGTGGGATATATCGCAATTTCAAAAGAAACATGTTATAATTACGATATATCGTATATTCCGAGGTGGTTTTATTATGAAATGCACATTTTTTGGACACAGAGATATTAAAAATCAAATCCATATTAAGAAAAAATTATCAGAGGTATTAAAAGATTTAATAGAAAATAAGGGCATCCGCACTTTTTATGTTGGAAATAACGGGAGCTTTGATAGTTTGGTTCAACTAACACTCAAAGAACTAAAAAAAATTTCCGGATATTAAATACAATGTCGTATTGGCATATTTACCTGTTAAAAAATATGAATATGAAACTGTAGATTATTCAAAAACCATTTTTCCGGAAGAGCTTGAAAATGCTGTGCCTGAATTCGCAATATGCAAAAGAAATGAATGGATGATAAATAATTCGGATTATGTAATCAGCTATGTAAATAAATCTTATGGTGGAGCAGCAAATTACAAACAAATGGCTCAAAGAAAAGGGCTTATAGTTATTGAGATAAATGATATTTGATCAAAACGGCAAGTTGCCGCAACCAATTCCGCCCCAGCCTTTAATGACTAACCGTTTTTTAATCTCACGGGATGAAGTAAAAACCGCCCCCAACGGGAGCGGTTTAAAAGTCAGGACTGAATATACCTAATGGCACTTTTATATAACTTTAGATAAGAACTCTTTGAGTCTCGGACTCTTGGGATTAGAGAAAAACTCTTCCGGAGAAGCGTCTTCGGCTATAACACCCTCATCTATAAATACAACTCTTGATGCAACCTCACGGGCAAAGCCCATTTCGTGAGTAACAACAACCATTGTCATACCGCTTTTGGCAAGATTCTTCATAACCTCAAGAACTTCACCTACCATTTCGGGGTCAAGGGCGGAGGTGGGCTCATCAAAAAGCATAACCTCAGGGTTCATGGCAAGAGCACGCACTATGGCAACTCTCTGCTTCTGACCGCCTGAGAGCTGTGAAGGATAAGAATTTGCTCTGTCTGCCAGGCCAACAACCTCTAACAGCTCCATAGCCTTCGCCTCGGCTTCTGCCTTAGACATTTTAAGGAGCTTTACAGGTCCGAGAGTCATATTTTTAAGAACAGTCATGTGCGGAAAAAGATTAAACTGCTGGAAAACCATTCCCATCTTCTGACGGTGAAAATTTATATTTGTTGATGAAGAGGTAATATCCCAATCCTTAAATAAAATCTTTCCGTTAGAAGGGAGCTCAAGAAGATTCAGACAACGCAAAAAGGTAGACTTACCGCATCCGGAAGGGCCGATGATTACAACAACCTCTCCTTTTTTGATATCCGTGGTAATTCCTCTTAATACATGATTTTCGCCAAAATTCTTTTCAAGATTTTCGGTATGTATAATTACTTCATTAGTGCTCACTCTTACGCAACCTCCTCTCCAGCAAACGAACAAGATATGTAAATACCATAACAATAATAAGATATACGAGAGCTACCGCTATAAGGGGCATAAATGCAGAAAAGGTTCTGCCGCGGATAAGGTCACCCGCTTTGGTAAGATCCTGAATACCAACATAACCTGCGATAGATGTTTCCTTTAACAAAACGATAAATTCGTTACAAAGTGTGGGAAGAACCGTTTTAAACATCTGAGGTGAAACTATATATATCATTGTTTGAATATAATTAAATCCAAGGCTTCTTCCTGCTTCAAACTGACCGTTATCAACAGCCATAATACCGCCTCTGAAGATTTCGGCAACATAGGCACCCGAATTTATACCAAAAGCTATTATTGCAACAAGGGTTCCGTTTGTAGAGGATGCCATGATAACAAAATACATAATGAGAAGCTGAACAACAACAGGTGTTCCTCTCACCACCGTAAGATATACGGTACAAATAAAATTTACGATCTTTAAAAAATAATATCCGATTCCCTTACGCTTCTTCATAGTATCTATGTTCTTATCATGCGTTGATCTGATGATAGCTACTACTATTCCTATAAAAGCACCTATAATAGTTGCAAAAAATGTTATAATAATTGTGGTTATAAGACCTTCTAAAAGCCATTGCCACCTATCGTCATTTATAAAATTAAGCGTAAATTCAGCCGCAAAATCCTTAAACCATGCTCCCATTGATTTTCTCCTAAAATAAACAGTTCCCGCCTGTATATCTACGGGCGAGTTACTATGGTTACTAAAAGAGCGGCATCGGACACACCGACTTCCGCCCGCCATTTATACAATTCTGTAATATCACATAAAACGGTGTAATTTTCCGTACATTTAAAATTTAATCGGGCGACGGAAAACGCCGCCCGATTAAATTTTATGTATTATAATTACTTGATATACTTATCAATGATCTCCTGAACCTTGCCTTCTTCTGTAAGCTCAGCAAGTGCATTGTTGATCTTTTCAAGAAGCTCATCGTTTTCCTTGGATACACAAATTGCATACTGTTCGTCTGTGTAAGAACCTTCAAGGATCTTAAGACCTTCATTAGCAGCAACATAAGATTTAGCAGGCTCATTATCAATGATAACTGCAGTTACCTTGCCGGAAAGAAGTGCCTGAACTGCGTCATTACCTGTTTTGTAACGAACAACATTGTCTGAACCAAAGCCCCATTCTGCGGGATCGGAAGAAGCGTAGATATCGCCTGTGGTATCCTGCTGAACACCTATCATAACACCTTCGATAACATCTTCAGGGTTGCCTTCAGCATCATAACCGGTGTAGAAATCTTCGTAAGAAGTATATTCGCTGTCTTCAAGAACGATTACAGACTGAATACCTGTTGCATAAGAGGTTGTAAAGTTAACACTTTCCTTACGCTCTTCAGTTACGGTAAGACCTGCCATACCCATGTCAAACTTGCCGGACTGAACACCACCGATAATTGAACCGAATTCAACATCCTGGATTTCAAGCTCCATGCCAAGCTTTTGTGCAATAAGACCTGCGATTTCCACATCAATACCTGCATATTCACCGTTCTCTACATATTCGTAGGGAGGGAAGGAAGCATTGGTAGCCATAACTAATTTGTTGTCATCCTTCTTGCCGCATGCTGCGAAAATGCCGAGACAAAGTATCAAAGCAAGTGCAAGAGCCAAAATTTTAGCAAACTTTTTCATTTTAAATTCCTCCAAAATAAAATTTGTATCCCTATTATAGTATATTTAATACCCAAAGTCAATAGATATTTAATTTTTCATGTATATTTATAAGCCTATTGCTCTATCAAAGTACTTCCGCCAACAAATTCACGAACCAATGAAGTTTTGGGAACAACCTCGCGGTCAATAAGCTTGAACTTATTGATAAGCATCAATAATTCCTGCACCGTTTCGTATCCGCTTGAGCCCTCGGTCATACCGAAAAGAAGCTCATTCAAATATATCTTATAAACACAATGCTCATACAAAAGAGATGAGTTGAAAATTATATTTGCATTTTCGGTATAGGGAAAGATATGCTTTGCGGCACCCTGCTCCACCGATTGCCAACGGGCAAGAGTATCCTTTGCCGTTGTACCTCTGAAAAAATGATCACGAATAAGACGGCGGATAAGACGGGTAGTTCTTGAATTTATTTTTGTCATATCGTCATTTTTCAGGGCAGTTAAGGCACTACAATATATCTTGAACTTATTGTCATCCGGAATATTTGATACAAGCTTCGGGTTTAAGCCGTGAATTCCCTCAACTATAATAACCTCATTGTCCCCAAGACTTATCTCGCGTCCTACATCAAGCCTTGATGAGCTTTTAAAATCAAAAATCGGAAGCCTGGCTCTGCCTTTTTCAATAAGAGCTTCAACATTTTCATTAAAAAGACGGTAATCTATAGCTTCTATGGTTTCAAGATCGTATTCACCGTTTTCATCCAGGGGAATCTCATTTCTTGATAAGTAATAGTCATCCAAAGAGATAGCAACCGAATTTACACCAAGCACCTTCAGGTGAAGGCTCAAACGGTTTGCAAAAGAGGTCTTGCCCGAAGAAGAGGGACCTGATATTAAAATTATCCTTCTTTTTTCAATATTGTCCTTAATATCCTTTGCCATTTCGGATATCTTTTGCTCCTGCCATATCTCACTTACATTGATAAGCCAGTTCACACTTCCCTGTGAAATAATTCTGTTCAGATCGGATACCGTAACAATACCAAGCTTTGCACACCAATTACGATATTCGTTAATTGTAAGCTCTATTCTTGACATATTCTATCCTCCGTTTAGTGTATTCTTTATCATTATATCACTTTTTTATATAAAAAGAAACAGTTTTCAAAACAAAAATTTGGAATTCATATAATTTGAATCAACAGCCATAATAATATCAGAATCAGATTCAAAGAGATTGAAAAGCAACTGCTTTGCAAGCTTTTAATATGATTCTTTAAAATAGATATAATGCTTCTTTTGGAGCAGAAAAGGAGAATTAAAATGGCTAACAGTTCTAACAACAAAGTTATGGTTCCCGAAGCAAAGGCTGCCCTTGAGCAGTTTAAGATGGAATCCGCAAATGAGGTAGGCGTAACTCTTAATAAGGGCTACAACGGTGACCTCACTTCCCGTCAGGCCGGCTCTATCGGCGGCCAGATGGTTAAGAAGATGATCGAAAAGTACGAAAGAGACCTCGCAGGTAAGTAAAGCCAAAGGGGCTGTCTCAAATGCAAAACATCTGCATTTGAGACAGCCCCTGCTATATTGAATTCACACAGATTTAATTATCAATTCATAGGTTATTTTGATATTATTACATAATAAGTGCTATAATTTATTTATCTTTGTGTTAAAAATGACAATTCGCAAACAAACATTTTTGTTTAAACAGTTATATAAAGTATAGCGGAGCATTTATATGTTTAAAAAATCACTTTCTGTAATACTGATTTGTATTACCTTAATATCAACCCTTGGTTTTTCCTCATCGGCTGTTATTACAACACATGATATAACCGAGGCAATGACCGTACTGAAAAACACCGTATATCCCCAGAATAATTACTGGTGTGGCGGAGATCCCGATTCCTCTATTCCCTACAGCGGTTGCGGTAAGGCGGGAAGTTGTTTTTGCAATAATTTTTTCAATGCTTTTCAGTGCCACGGTTTTGCCCTTTGTACCGCACAAAAAACGGTTGGCTCTTTCCCTGCGGTAAGACTTTATAACTACAGTCACGGTGCAGTAAGCGGTTCCTGGACCTGTTATACAAAATCCGCCTTGGGCACCTCTGCTCTTTGTGCCTTGGAGCTTCAACCCGGTGATATAGTGCGTGCCGCAAACGATTCTGCTTATCAGGACGGACATACTGCCATAGTATGGAAGGTTGAGGACGGAAAGGTTTATTTTGCAGAAGCCTGGGGTTCGGTTTACAACAAAATAAATTGGGGCGGATTCAATTATTCCTCCTATTCGATGAGTGCAATTTGCTCAAAATATCCCTATGTTGCCCTCTGGCGCAATACCGATGTAATAAATCAATCGAACTGCGACCATGAAATGACCGAAAATTTTGACGCAAAGCATCCACACAGACAGTATAATGAATGCAGTTTTTGCCTCAAAAAAGAATACACCGGAAAATATCAGAATATTGATGATTGCCCCTGTTGTAACGATAAGCATGAATATACCTTTGGCTATGAGAGCTCTCATCCCCACTACGAAACAAAAGCCTGCTCCCTTTGTGATTCTTTAATATATACCGGTGAAAGCAAAAAGGACTATTCCTGCCCTGAATGTCTGGGATTACCCTATAATCTCACTCTGTCTTTTTCCAAGGAAACTGCCACCGCAGGCGAAGAAATAACCGTGAATTTCAGTGCGGAAAATGCGGTAAGCTATACTCTGAGCATAAAGTATGACGATACAAAATTTTCCGATACTGTTACCACCGATAAAAACGAATACAGCTTTGAGCTTGGGGATACAGGAAATTATACCGTAACCTTGCACGCCTTCTCTGCCGAAGGAAAAACAAATACACTTACAAGTGACATATTTTTTGTAAATGCACCCATTACTTCGGTTGAAATCAAGGAAGATACATACTATCTTACCTACGGTCTTTCTCTTTCAGAGGAAAAGGCAGCACAATTCACTCAAAAAAGAGGACTTGAGCTGTATGAATATAAAGACGATTCCTTTATCGCAAGCTTCACTCTTACACAAAAATACACAGAGCTTATGGGAAAGGATGCTTATACATATTTCCCCGTTGCTCTATCTTACCACGAAATTCTCGATTTCTGCCGCTTTACCGATCTCAGAATGGCAAATTGCGAAAGTGCCGAAGAAAACCAACTTCTTGTTTCGCTGTGCACAAAAGCAAGCTCACCCGGAATATTACTGAATGCAAACGATATTGAAGAAGAAGGCAGCTGGGTAAATGAAAAAGGAGAAGCTCTTACATATTTCAATTGGCATGAAACCTATGCGGAAATGCATGACCTTTACCGTAATTATATTTTTATGTACCCTTCGGGAAACTGGACTACCTCTCAGGCGTTGCCTACCTTCGGTCACGGCTTTGTTTGTATCGGCGCTCCTCAATTTTCCTATAACGAAAACGAGGACGGAACCCTTACCCTTACAGCCCTGCCTGTAAAAAGCGGTGATTTTATTGAGATACCCAAAGAAATAAACGGAAAAACCGTTACGGGAATAGGCAATCTTTTCTTTGCGCACGCAAAATTCAAAAAGATCATTCTCCCCGATTCCATAACATATATTTCCGATTCAGCATTTCAATACACAGAGGTTGAGCTCTTTTCAATACCGAGAAATTGGCCTCTTGAATATATTTTCAAGGATGACGGTTTAAATTATGAATATACCGTACCCTTTGAGGATATAAGCACCGATCAATGGTATTACGAAAGCTTGTCATATTGCTATATCTACGGCTATGTTACCGGAACATCAGCTTCAACCTTCTCTCCCGAAATGACCTGTACCAGAGAAATGTTCATAACCGTTCTTTCAAGAGTTATGAAGGCTGATATCACTGATTACAGCGAGGCATCTTCCTTTACCGATGTTGTACCTGGAGAATGGTACAGCGCGCCGATAGAATGGGCATTTGCCAACAATATAACAAATGGAATCGGTGACGGAAATTTCGGTTTGGGACAGTCTGTAACAAGAGAGCAAATTGCAGTATTTCTTTCCAACCTTCACGACAAATCAGAACAAATTGCCGATCTTGAAAAATATACGGATGCAAGCTCTATTTCATCCTGGGCGATAGAGGGAATGAGCTGGGCAATAAACGAAAAGGTTCTTAAAGGTACTTCCGAAACCACCCTTGAGCCCAAGCGCGTTGCCATGCGAACCGAGCTCTGCCAGATGATATTTAATTACTGCGAAATATTTGAAACCTGAAGCTATAGCTTCAGGTTTCTTTTATTACTTCTGCCAAAGCTTCTCCAAGATAAACTGCCGCAAGCTTTGCTTCGCTCAAGGTATTACCGCAGCTTCCTATTTCAAAAAGCAAAGAACCGGGAGCATATTGCTGGTTAAAGCTTGCTGCCCTCAGATTAACCGGACGGGCAAGGCACGGGTAGCTTGAAGTAAGATTTTTTTGAAGCTTTAATGCAACATTCAGATTATCCGTCCACAAGGGGTGGTCTGCTCCGCCGCTGTTTGTACCAACAAGTATCATTATCTGTGCTACCGTATGGGAATCAACAGTACATTCGGTTTTTATAAGTTCACCGTTATCGCGTATTATGGCATCCCTGTGAATATCGAACACATATTTTATTGAAGGATACTTATTAAGATAATATTTAACACTTTCAAGCGAATTGTTATAGGAGGAATTATAATCCTTTGCATCATGAAGAATATCGCAATGGATCGTTGATACTCCCCGCGAATTAAGAGTATCACATAAAACCTTACCCACCGAAACAATATTTTCCTCTTTATTTTCGGTTCGAAACGAGGTTTCATTATCATATGAATCGGCACCTTGAATGCTGTAGCACTCGGTAGCATGAGTATGTATTATAAGAACCAAAGGCTTTTGCATGGTTGCAAGTGCCGTTACCGCTTCCCCGTCAAGCGATTTCGGGAACGGGGCAGAAACCAATGCCTCGGCATCAACCTCGACCCCGCTGTCCGTATCATTTATCAGTATTTCTCCCTTTTGCGCGCCTCCGCTCATATCAAGAGAAAGAATTGGATAGGCTCCCTTTTTAACAGGCCGGCTCTCGGTTTCGCTTTCATTCTTTTCTTCCTCTACAAGATATACCTCATCATTATAAAGGCTCTTGTTATCAACTACATAATTCTTTTCCTTTGCCGCAATAAGCTGAAAACCTGCCGACTCTCCCAGAGTAATACTCCTTAAATTTGATGCAGTAAAAAAATTTCCCGCCTTATATAAACCGCAAAGGCATATCGCAGCTGCGGAAAAAACACATATACCTACACGATAAACCTTTACAAAATCATCCTTTTTTCTCAAAAATCTTGCAAATCCCGTATTCATGGCGCACTCCCCCTATTCATGATAAATATATTCGGAAGAAGCATAAAATATTCCTGATTTTAAATTTATATTCTAAAAGCAAGATTTATCGCATCCGCAAGAAGCCTTGCGCTTTCATTCACCGCAATATCACTTTCCTTCAAGGAAACAAAAAAACTCCTTGAGTTTTCAAGTACACCCTCAAGCATTCCGGCACACTCTCCCATATCTGCCCGTTCAAGGGCATCATAAACAAGGGTTGCGGAATCCACCACTGTAGGTACTCCCACGGCAATAACGGGAACACCCAAAGACATAGAATCTATTTTTACCCTTTTGTTGCCTATACCCGAACCGGGTGCAATACCCGTATCCGAAATCTGAACGGTAGCAGCAAGTCTGTCAACACTCCTTGCGGCAAGGGCATCTATAACTATTACAAGATCGGGCTTTACCTTTTTCACAGCACCCTCAACAAGCTCAAAGGTTTCTATGCCCGTTTGCCCTACCACTCCGGGACAAAGAGCCGCCATTTCTTTTTGACCTATACTTTCAAAAAGTTCAGGCTTATACTGTTTCACATGACGGGTAACCAAAAGACCGTCTACGGTTTTGGGGCCAAGCGCATCAGCGGTTATCTCTCTGTTGCCCAATCCTATTGTCAGTACCGATTCTGCCTTTGGCATAAATGAAGCGATATCCTTAGCAAGAGCCTGAACCGCGTTTTCCTTTTCGTTTTCACTCATCAGCCACACCCGCCCTGTATGGGCTGTTATATACCTGCCTATATCCTTTCCTAAAACCCTTGCTCCTTCTTCATTTTTTATCTCCATGTACTGGAACTCAAAGCCGTTTACATTTTCCTCACGGTAATCTATTCCGGAATGTTCTCCCAAACCCTTTGTTTCACGCATTTCGGATGCAAGATCGGTGCGTATATACCCTTTATTTTCCACCAATTTTGTATTTACCTGCCTTTCCTTGTCAATTTATTGAAAAATAATATTAAAAAATTAAAAATTATACGATTTTCTTCTTGAAAAATCCAAAGCAATGCTTTATAATAGATTATGTGACTATATAAACGGAAAATATTCAGGAGGAAATACCAAATGAAAAAGATATTAGCATTAACTTTATGTCTTGTAATGCTCGTTCCCGTATTTGCGGCATGCGGCAAAATCAAGCCAACAGATGATGACAAGGGCGCGGAAATTCCTGTTTACCTTACCGATCCCGTGTTTAATCTTGACCCTGCATTCGCGTATCTTGACGACGGTGCAGTTGAGATCCTTCAGATGATCTTTGAAGGCCTTTATACCCTTGATGAAAAGGGCAAGCCCGTTGAAGCTATGTGTAACGGTTACAAGACCTTTACAGACAGAGAAGGCAATTTCGTTTGCGAATTTTCTCTTAACGAAACAAAATGGAGCGATGGACGCTCTGTTACCGCTTCCGATTTTGTTTATGCATGGAAGAGAATTCTTGAGCCCGGATTCACAAGTCCCGCCGCTTCTCTCCTTTTTGATGTCAAAAATGCCCGTGCCTGCAAAAACGGTGATGTTACAATTGATGACCTTGGAGTAGTTGCAATTGCAACAAGAGTTCTTCAGGTTACCTTTGAAAGAAAGATAGATATTGAGCAATTTATTGAGATCACCGCAAGCCCCGCACTTGTTCCCCTTTATGAAGATAAGGTTAACCGTCAGGATAACTGGGCAAGCAGCTATATAACCATGGCTACCAACGGTGCATTCTTTGTTAAGCTCTTTACACCCGGCAGCGACAATCTTACTCTTGAGCGTAATATCCATTATTACAGAGATGCTGAAGAAGCAAGATTCCTTGACACAAAGGTTAAGCCCTACAGAATAGTTATTCATTTCAACACACCTACCGAAGCGCTTGCAGAATACAACAAGGGTGAATTAGTCCTCAACAGCAACCTTGCACTTCCCGCAAGAACTACCGCTTCCGGTGTTGAAACTCTTGAAACACTTTCAACACATACATATGTTTTCAATACCAATAAGGCTCCCTTTGACGATGCAAATGTTAGAAAGGCTCTTTCAATGGCAATAGACAGAGAAGAGCTTGCAAAAACAATCGTTTATGCCGAGCCCTCTGAAGGTATTATCCCCACCGGTGTATTTGACACATCAAGAAAGAACTCCTTCCGCGAAAACGGAGGAAAGCTTATTTCCACAAAGGCAGATCTTACAGAAGCAAAGAAGCTTGCAAGCAAGGCTGAAGTTAAAGAGTTTACCCTTACACTTCGCGAAGGCGACACAATAGCAGCTGAGGTTGCCGATTACGCTGTAAAGCAGTGGGAACAGCTTGGCTTTGAGGTTGAAATAGTTACCAAGGGCTATACCCGTGCAGACCAGAACGAATACGAGCAGTATAACGATGATTATACCGATGCATATCTTGCCGGCGATTTTGATGTTATAGCAACAGACAGCACCATGCTTTCCACATATGCCTTTGCAGATCTTGCATGCTTTGCAAAGCCCTTCTCCGGCGGTGCTATAGACCTTGCATCCGGCAACTTCGATCCCGTTTCTCATGTTTCCGGCTACAATAACGAAAAATATGACGAGCTTATCGAAAAGGCTTTTGAAGAAACCGATGCATCCAAGCGTTCAGCACTTCTCCATCAGGCAGAAGAAATGCTTGTTGAAGATATGCCCGTAATGCCTCTCTTCACCTACGATAATGTTTATGTAATGTCTAAAGATCTTAAAAAATTCAAGACCACCTACTATGGCGGTATGACTTTTGTTAAGTCTACCTTGAAGGGTTACGAGGATTATAAGGCCGTAACCGAAGGCTGATAACAAACCCCGCCCCTGGAATTTCTGCGGCACATCGCACGAAATGGAGCAAATTTCTATATGTTAAAAATCAGGGTTGCCGGTTTTTACGGCAACCCTTGTTTATTATGAAAGGAAAATTTAAATGCAAGCAGCTTTGCAAAAGAAAACCGAAGTTAAAGTTTATATTTTATATGTTTTAAAAAACATTGCCTTTCCCGTTGATTACAATACTTTTCATGACACGGTAACTGCGGATGAACCGGTTACCGCCTTTGCCTTTACCGAATGCTTTTCAGAGCTTTTGGATACGGAAAATATTGAAATTGTTGAAACGGATGACGGCAAGGATGAATTCATGATTACCCAAAAAGGAATCAATGTTTGTGACAGTCTTTTGTACCTCCTTATACCCAGCGTTCAAAAAACAGCATTGCATGCCGCTTCCCGTTTGATGTCTTTTGAAAAAAGCGGAATGAATGTTTCGGTAAACATAACACAAAAGAATGAAGATTTTCTTCTTTGCTTTTCGGTAAATGAGAAGGATAAACCCATTCTTTATATGGAAACAAACTTAAAAAATGAAGAACAGGCCAAGGATATTGCCCAAAATATTAAAACAAATCCGGAATTTATCTATAAAAAAATTCTTTTGGCATTAGAAAGTTAGTGAACATTTTAACCATTACCCATAAAATGTAATTTTAATAGGTTATTACCAACAAACTTTCTTACAGTATATTGTTTAGTTTGTACATATATGTTCATTTATATTGCTAATCTCAGAAAAACTCTTGACACAATTCGTTAACAATGTTATAATATTAGTACATCTAATTATTGAGTGTGTATATATTGAATAATAATAATGTTGAAAATATTCTTGCCCTTATAGAAAAAATCCGTCAGGGCGAGCAAAAAGAATTTGATATTTTATTCAGAACATACAAGCCGCTTATTACTGCAAAGGTAAATGAGTTTTCTCAAAGCCTTGAAGCAGATGAAGTTGAGCAAATATCTGCAATTGCTTTATATGACGCGGCGATGTCATATAATCCCGATAAGGTAGACAATAAAGTGACCTTTGGTTTGTATGCAGATATATGTATAAGAAACCGTCTCATTTCGGAGCTTCGCCGTAACAGGACAAATGAAGTGCTTCGTTGTGAGATCATGCCGCTTGAAGAGGGGGCGCTTAACTCCCCCGAAGAAGATTTTCTCCGTAAGGAAGAAACAATGCTCCTTTTAAAGCGTGCAAGGGAACTTCTTACTCCTTATGAAAACAGTGTATTCTGTCATTATCTTAACGGAAAAAGCTATGATGAGATAGCTCAAACTTTAGGAAAGAACAAAAAATCCGTAGATAATGCTTTAAGAAGGATAAGGGATAAGATAAGAGAACATGATAATACACCCGAGTAGCTTAAAAAGAGCGCGTTTTACGAGGTAACGGTGTAAATCCGTTCCCGGGTTAAATATTTTTTCAAGTGAGGTATCACCATGTACGAAGACAAGACCTTAGTTTGCAAGGAATGCGGTAATGAATTTGTATTCACTGCAGGCGAACAGGAATTCTATGCAGAAAGAGGCTTCCAGAACGAGCCCCAGAGATGCAAGACTTGCCGTGATGCAAGAAAGGCAGCTGCTAAAACTGCAAGAGAAATGTTCACTACTGTTTGTGCAAACTGTGGTAAAGAGGCTACTGTACCCTTCCAGCCCAGTAACGACCGTCCTGTATATTGCAGCGAATGTTACGCCGCTATGAAGCAGCAGTAATCTCCGGGTATTTCATAATTATATTTTTTAATTCTATTTCTGATATAAATTATTAAGTATAACTATGCTTAAAAGCAAGCGAACTCCGGTTCGCTTGCTTTTATTTGTACTGATAATGATTCAATTCACACAATCATCACTTTTTCAATTTTTTACCGTCATATTTACAGTATAAAATATGTAATAAAAATATATAGG
This sequence comes from Clostridia bacterium, assembly GCA_017547545.1. Taxonomy (GTDB): domain Bacteria; phylum Bacillota; class Clostridia; order Oscillospirales; family CAG-272; genus RGIG7300. Next base: position 52,474 of record JAFYPJ010000038.1, read on the forward strand.
AAAGGAAAAAAGAATGTATATTTTAAAAAACTCATTTAAATCTATAGGTCGTTCAAAAGGAAGAAATGTGCTGATAGGAATTATTGTACTTGCTATATCCGTTTCGGCATGTATAGGCCTTTCCATACGGCAAGCAGCGCAAAACGCCAAGGAAAGTGCCCTTGAAGGAATGAGTATTACTGCAACTATCTCCTATGACAGACAATCTGCCATGAAGGATTTTCAGCCTTCTATGGGAGAGGGTGGTAAAAGACCTGAAATGCCTGAAGGCGGCTTTGACCGTTCTGAATTTTCAAAAATGATGGGCAATGACAATTCCTTAAGCTTGGAGGAATATGAAAAATATGCAGAAGCTGATTCGGTAGGGGCTTTTTATTACACTACCACACTTTCCCTTAATGGATCTGATAATTTCCTTCCCGTTTCGGATGAAACAGAAGATGAAACCGAAGAGGATTCCGTAGAATCCGAAGAAAATTCCCAGGACTTTGGTTTTGAAATGGGTGGCTTTGGCGGTAAAATGCCGGGCCCTATGGGAAATATGATGTTTGGCTCAATGAGTGATTTTTCTGTTGTTGGTTACAGTACTCATGCTGCCATGAGCAACTTTTCGGCAGAAGGAAATTCCACTATTACAGAAGGTGTCATGTTCACCGATGAAACCGAAGATTTTGAATGTGTTATTTCAGAAGAGCTTGCAATTTATAATGATATCAATGTTGGAGACACCGTAATCTTTACCAATCCCAACAATGAAGAAGAAAGTTATGAATTTACAGTTACAGGAATCTATACAAGTACAGAAGGTAATACAACCGATTTTTCCGCAATGATGGGAGCCACATCCCTTGATCCGGCAAACAGCATTTACACAAGCAGTAATGCCCTTGCGGTAATAATTGCAAACTCTGAGGAAAACTCCTCCACCATGACAGATGAGGATACAGGAAGAGAATACGAAACGGCATTGACCTCCACTCTTTCGGCAACCTATGTCTTCAAGGATGTGGAATCCTATGAAAAATTTGAAGATGAGGCAAGAGAGCTTGGGTTAAGTGAAGAATATACCATTTCCTCCTCCGATGTTGCAGCATACGAAAACAGCATCACTCCCCTTACAACCCTTAGTAAAATAGCAGGATATTTCCTTCTGGTTATCCTTGGTATAGGAGCAATTGTACTCGTTGTACTCAATATTTTCAATGTAAGAGAACGAAAATACGAAATAGGTGTACTTACCGCTATGGGTATGAAAAAGGGCAAGGTTGCAACTCAATTCCTTTGTGAAATATTTGCAGTTACCCTGTCTGCAGTTCTTATAGGTGCAATTATAGGCGGTGTATGCGCCGTTCCCGTAACAAATGCATTGCTTGATTCCCAGCTTGCACAAACAAAGGCAAACGAAGAGCAGGTTCAGGAAAACTTTGGCGGTATGCCCAACATGGGTAATATGCCCGGTATGCCGGGCGGTATGGGCGGCATGGGCGGCATGGGCGGCATGAGCAAGCCTGATAATATTGATATTCCCGAAGGCTTTATGGGAGAAGCTCAGAACTACATAACCGAAATCGATTCCGCAATGAATCTCACGGTAGTAATTCAAATGCTGGGAATAGCGGTTCTTCTCACATTATCGGCAGGTGCCGTATCAATGCTTTTTGTTATGAGATACGATCCCTTAAAGATCCTTGCAAACAGAGACTAAGGAGGTGTAAGAATGAGTATTTTAACATTAGAAAACATAAACTTTTCATATGGAAAAACAAAAGTTTTAAAGGATATTTCCTATGAATTTGAAAACGGTAAAATGTACTGTATAGTTGGAAAAAGCGGTGCAGGTAAAACTACTCTTCTCTCCCTGCTCTCCGGACTTGCAAAACCCCATTCCGGAAAGATCCTTTACAAAGGCGAGGATATTAAAAATACGGATAAGTATAAATACAGAAGCAAGTATATCGGTGTTATATTCCAGAGCTTTAATCTTATAACAAAATATACCGCCCTTGAAAATGTAATGCTTTCCATGGATATAGCCGGTGTAAAGGGAATAAATAAAAAGAAAAAGGCTATGGAGCTTCTTTTATCGGTAGGTCTTGATGAAGATGAAGCAAACCGCCGCGTATTAAAGCTTTCGGGCGGTCAGATGCAAAGAGTTGCCATTGCCCGCGCCCTTTCCTACGATCCTGAAATAATTCTGGCAGATGAACCTACGGGTAATCTTGACACCGAAACCCAGAACGAAATAATGGAGATCTTTAACAGCCTTGCAGAACAGGGCAAGTGCGTAATTCTCGTAAGCCATTCTCCCGATGTTGCTAAAATGTGCGACGAATGTTACGAACTTAAACGCAATTCAAAAAAATAACTTGAAAAAATGCCTGGGATATGCTATTATTGATTTAATACATATGGGGGCATTTTTTTATGAAAAAATTAAACAAGATATTGCTTAAAGAAAATATTGAAAAAAGAATAAATGAAAGAATTTCTTCGGGAATGGTTGGCGGCTGCTGTGTTGCAGTAATGCAGAACTCGGAGCTTTTATACAAGAACTGTTTCTCGTCTGAAAATTTTGAAATAAATGAAAAAACCACCTTCCGTTTAGCATCAATGACCAAACCGATAACAGCGGCGGCGATCCTTATCTGCACAGACAGAGGACTCCTTAACCTTGAAGACAAGGTTTCAAAGTTTGTTCCGGGTTTTGCAAAAATGAAAATAGGCAAAATGAATAACGGTGAGCTTGAAATAGTTGGTGATGCCGAAAAGGAAATAACCGTTTTACATCTCCTTACCCACACAAGCGGTCTTGGAAGCGGTGATGTTGGAAACTATGCACTTTCAAAAATGACAAGAGAAAAGGAGCAAAGCTGTTTAAAAGAGGCGGTTGAGCATTACGCTGTTTCAGCCCTTGATTTTGAACCCTTTTCCGCGCAGTTCTACAGCGCAATTTTCGGCTTTGATGTACTTGCAAGAATAGTTGAAATAGTAAGCGGAAAAGCGTATAACGATTTTGTACGCGAAAATATTTTTGAACCCCTTGGCATGGAGGATACCACCTTTACCCCTGCAAGCGAACAGAGAGAACGCATTGTTCCTATGCACGATTATGTTGACGGCAAGGCAGTTACGGTAGATTTTCCGGATGGTGGAATGTTTGAAGGTCTTCCCCTTGCATATTTTATGGGCGGCGCAGGGCTTGCCTCCACAATGGATGATTATCTCAAATTTGCGCAAATGCTTCTTAACAAGGGCAGCTTTAACGGCAAACGCATAATTTCAGAGGAAATGGTAAATGCCATGGCAACTCCTCATGTTCCCCATGAAATAATGCCCTACAGCGAAAGATGGGGACTTGGTGTAAGAGTTATAGTTAATGACGAATACAAACGATTGCCTGTTGGAGCTTACGGCTGGAGCGGAGCTTACGGTACTCATTTCTGGATAGATCCCGAAAATAAGATTACTGCAATATACATGAAAAATTCAAGATTTGACGGTGGCTCAGGTGCCGAAACAGCCGCTCATTTTGAAGAAGATGTTACCAATAGCTTTGAAGAATAAGAGGTATATAATGAAAAAACACATTTTAGCACTTATTGTAATCAGCATTTTGCTAATATGTGCATTATCTGTGAGCGTAAGCGCAAAATGGTGGGACGAAAATCCCTTTGATGATGTAAAGAGTGATGCATGGTATTACGATGCGGTTCGTATTTGTAATGAAAACGAGCTTTTCAACGGA
>JAFYPJ010000039.1 GCA_017547545.1 Clostridia bacterium
GGAGGGCATTCTTTATCTTAACCCTCAGAACAATGCAATGAGAAGCGAATGCTCTCAGATGCTTTCCAACTTCCTTTACATTGAACCCGTATATGAAATAAACGGAAATGACCTTTCTCTTTATACTATAGTTTATCCTGCAGACTGTCTTTCACATGTTTCGGAATCAGCCAAGGCTCTTTCCACATACATTGAAAAGAGTATCGGTGTACAGCTTCCTGTGGTAACAGACGAAGCCGAGCTTTCCGAATACGAAATTCTTGTTGGTGAAACAAACCGTGAGGAAAAGGGTATTGTTACAATAGACAGATCTGTATTTGAAGAGGATGATCAGAAGTTTATCTGTACTGTTCAGGGCAACTATCTTGTTATCATGGGTGTTGACAGCGATGAGGATCAGGATGAAGGGGAAAGAAACACTTACAATATTATCGGTACTGAAAATGCGGTGTACTATTTCCTTGAAGAAAAGTTTGGACTTATGTTCTACTTTGATGACGGTATAGCAACAGAACCCGATCCCGTTATATCTCTTGACAACGGATATACATATATTGACGGTCCTTATATGGAGTCCAGGACACTTTATATTCACGATGAATGTGAAATCGGTAATTGCGGTATCGGTAACTATTATGACGAGTGGGGATGCGGTCTTCCTCACCAGCTCGGTAATCTTATGACAGGTAAGTGGCTAACCTCTTATGAAAACACATGGGATACCCCTTGCTTGAGCGATCCCGATAATATTCAATCTCTTAAAGATAATATAAAATTACTTTTGGAGGGAAGTCCTTCAACGAATCTGATCGGTCTTATTCAAAATGACAGTAGCTATTGTTGCTTATGTTCCACCTGCAAAGCGATATACCGCGAGGAAGGAACACGAGGCGGAGCCTTGGTCCGTCTTTGCAATGAGATCTGTGAAACATTTGAAGAATCAGAGCCCAATTTGAGATTTGCTACCTGGGCATATAACTGGAGTATTATACCTCCAAAGGAAACCAAATATCATGATAATATGATTCTCTACTATAATACCCTGCATCTTTGCCCTGCGCATGAGTATTCTGATACTACCTGCCAGATGAACAAGGATTCAGCAGAGCAGATCAAAAAGTGGGGAGAGCTTACCACAAAGATGTATCTTTGGGAGCATACAAGTAATTTTACAGATACAATGACTCCCTTTCCGGATTTAGATTCTATCAGACAAAATACCGCGTATTTAGCAGATAACGGCTGTAAAGGTGTATTCCTTAACAGTACCTCAAGACAGCAGGCAAACTTCTGCGAGCTTCGAGGTTATTTATTCAACCGTCTCTACCGCGATCCCTACATGTCTGAGGAAGAATACTATTACAAAATGAACGGATTCCTCAAAGCTTTCTACGGTGAGGGTTGGCAGAATCTGCGTAAGTATATTAACGGATTTACCGAGCTTGGTAACAATCATCTTTGCCATAGCTTCCATGCAGATGTTTCGTCATATTATAATTTTGACGATGTTGTAGCCCATATTGATGAATATGACGCTTATTGGGAAGCTGCAATGTCAGCAACTCATACAGAAGCGGAGCTTGAAAGACTTTATATCACCAATATGTCCTGGAGATATTTAAAACAATGCGCTCTTTATGAATCTAATTATACAAACGGCAGTGAGGCACAAAAGCAGGCGTATATGGCAGACAGCCAGAAACTTTATGACGATATTATGAGCTACGGTGTTGCATTCACCGAAAACGGAGATCCTAATTTTAACATTTATGTTTCTCCTGCAGGTTGGAATTGATTTTTGATATAGGTATTACGATATGAAAAAATTTTTAATTATTCTGTTTACGGCTTTGATGTTTTTATCGACTTTTGTTCATTCTTTTGCCTTTGAGGTTGATTGGGAAGAAGATTTTGTAGCTGAAATAGGCAATATTTCTCTTCCCGAAGCTACTCCTTCTATTGACGGTCAAATTACCGAGGGAGAAGGATGGTCTGAGGCAAAGTATTTTGATAAAACAAACACAGAGGGTGCCTGGGGCGGTCAGGTTGTTGATGTATACGGAAATCTTTACCGTGCCTTTGATAGCGAAAACCTTTATATTGCGGCAAATATAAATATTCCGGAATATTCACTTTGTGAGGGTGAAGACTGGATAGAGGGTACAGACACAGGCGATCTTCCCGGATGGGACGGAGATGTTTTTATTCTGAGTCTTGACCCTATGCAAGCCCTGCTTAATCAGGGTTTTGGCACAGATCCTGCCGCATGGTACTGCATAGGACTCTTTGACGGCGGAGAGGTACGAACCTACCGTACTCATATAAATGATAAAGAAATAACCGATATTGTTTCGGCAAAAGGAAATGTTACTGAAAACGGATGGATGTTTGAAGCGGCAATTCCGTGGAAAACCATTTGTGATGATATTGAAGAGCTTTCTTTTGGATATGTTGAGATAACCCCGGAGGATATACTTAAAGAAGGCAATATTATAAGTGCTTCAATGATATATTATGACAGGCGTTATGATCCTGAAGCAGATAAAAGAATAACCCATTCCAGATATGTAACGGTTGCTACCGTATTTCCGGACGGAACACTTGGCGTTGTTGGTACTCCCTGGACTATTCAGGCACACGGAATATTCTTAAATGTTGAGCCTTCAAAAAAAGAGGAGCAAAGCAATGACGCTGCGGTAAAAGAAGAGAACACTTCGAGTAAGGAAACGGCAAGTCCCCAAACAAATAATCAAAAGCCAACAACCCAGCAGCAATCATCAAAAAAACCGACTTCGTCTTCTGCATCAAATACACCTTCTCCCCAAACCTTTGATACGGGTATTGTAACGATGCTTGGCATTCTTGGTGTTTCTGCAGCAGGTATGGTTTATTTCAAAAAAAGAAAGTGGTTTTAAATAATTATAAAGGAGTGTTTTTAATGAAAAAACATATTTTAGCGGTTATTATTATCAGCATTTTGCTAATATGTGCATTATCTGTGAGCGTAAGCGCAAAATGGTGGGACGAAAATCCCTTTGATGATGTAAAGAGTGATGCATGGTATTACGATGCGGTTCGTATTTGTAATGAAAACGAGCTTTTCAACGGA
>JAFYPJ010000040.1 GCA_017547545.1 Clostridia bacterium
ACCCCTTGATTTATTTGTAACATTTTGTTATAATAGGTTGATATTATTTAGAAATTAGGAGATTTAAATATGGGATTTTTACAGGAAAAAACCGCTATAATAACAGGCGCGGGCAGAGCAACACTTTCTGACGGCCGTTGCGGATCTATCGGCTACGGTATTGCAACAGCTTATGCAAAAGAGGGTGCAAATCTTGTAATTACAGGCCGTAATGTAAAAAAATTAGAGGATGCCAAGGAAGAGCTTGAACGCCTTTACGGTATCAAGGTTCTTACTGTTGCCGCAGATATCAATGCGGGCGCAGATAATGAAGCAATTGCAAAGGATGTTGCGGCAAAGGCAATGGAGGCATTTGGCAGAATAGATGTTCTTATCAACAATGCACAGGCATCTGCATCCGGAGTTGCTTTGGCAGACCATACAACAGAACAGTTTGACCTTGCTATATATTCAGGTCTTTACGCTACTTTCTATTATATGAAGGCTTGCTATCCTTACCTTAAAGAAACCAAGGGTGCGGTTATTAACTTTGCATCAGGTGCAGGTCTTTTCGGCAATTACGGTCAGTGTGCTTATGCAGCAGCCAAGGAAGGTATCCGCGGTCTTACCCGTGTTGCGGCTACAGAATGGGCATCAGACGGTGTAAATGTAAACATCATTTGCCCCATAGCATGGACTGCTCAGCTTGAAAATTTTGAAAAGGCATATCCCGAAGCATTCAAGGCAAATGTTAAAATGCCCCCGGCAGGTCATTTTGGCGATCCCGAAACCGAAATAGGCAGAGTTTGTGTTCAGCTTGCTCACCCCGATTTCAAATATCTTACCGGTGAAACCCTTACCCTTGAGGGCGGTATGGGACTTCGTCCTTAATTCATTTAAAAGCATAAAGAGGTTGCATTTATTTTTGCAACCTCTTTATTCACTTTATAGGAATTTGCTCCGCCTCGTAAGATTGAAGAATTGGTTAATCATTAGTGGTTGTGGCGAAATTGGATGCGACAACTTGCCGCTTTTTCATTTTATATCTTTTTTTGTATATTTTAAATAAGAAAGAATTATTCCAACTGCAAAGAACAGTCCGCCTACAGCAAGAGCTGTAATATCCAAAACCTTATCGTTTATAATTAAAGCAGAATCGGTATAACCGTAAGGAGTTATATACTTTAAAAATTCTGTTTCTTCTGTGAGATTTGAAAGAATATTCATAAAATAAAAAGCAAAGGTAATACCAAGACCTATAGCTATACCGCCTTTACTTATAAAAGCAGATATACCAAAGGTAATAGCGGATATTTCAAGCTCCATAAGAAAATAGGATAGCATTAAGAGAAAGAATACCCCTAAATCTATTTCTTCTCCTATAATCAGTATCGTTAAAAGGGTAACAACACAAATACAAAGATTAAGAATTAACACCTGTGTAAATACCGAAAGGAGCTTACTTGTAATAATTTTGCTTCTTGATACGGGAAGAGTCAGAAGGATCTCTGCGGTTTTATCCTTCTGTTCCTTTGCAAGTGCAGAGATACCCGTTACCGCCGCAAACAAAGCACCGCCAAGTCCTAAAGTATTACCGCATTCAATACCGAAATATCCAATAAATTCACCAAAATTGAGTTCATCCATACCAAATGCGGCGGAAAAACTACCCATATCAGCAAACATTTCACTCATTTCGTTCATTTGCCCTGACATTTCGGGGTAAATAAGCACGCAAACCGCTAACATAAAGGATATAACCGAAGCCCATATTATCAAAGACAGTTTGTTTCTTTTCAACTCGTGCAAATACAGGATCATATCAGTTTTCCTCCTTTGCATAATAATGCATAAATATCTCATCAAGTTCGGGATCTGTAATATTTATATCCTCAAATGATACAGAATTCAACTTTGAAAGAAGCTCCTTGGCTTCTCCGCCATACAGGAAATTGAGGGTATCATTTTCGTATTTCATGTCCTTTGCATTATCAATGGATAGCTGTTCTTTGACACCGCGCAGGGTTACTCTTTTTACCCCCGTATGTCCCAGTTTTTCTATACTGTCTGAAACAAGAATACTTCCGTTTCTTATTACCGCCGCATTTTTACAGTAACGGCTTACCTCTGAAAGAATATGCGAGGAAAGGAAAACAGTAGCTCCTTTTTCGTTTTTTTCCTGGAGTATTTCATAAAACATTCTCTGCATCAAGGGATCCAGACCGCTTGTTGGCTCGTCTAAAATATACAGCCTCGGATCATGCTGCAATGCACAAACTATACCAACCTTTTTTCTGTTACCCAAAGAGAGCTGATCTATTCTTTTATTCATATCAAGCTCAAATCTTTTACATAGCTCACTTGCTTGAGCAGAGCAATCCATTTTTCTCATTTTAGCGCAAAAATCAAGCATTTGCTTAACCTTCATGCCCGAATAAAAGGATGATTCCGCAGGCAGATAACCCACATCCGAAAGAATTTCGGTTTTATATTTTTCTATATCCTTTCCAAAAACCTCTGCCCTGCCCAAAGTTTTTGTAATAAGACCTAAAAGTAATCTTATAGTAGTTGACTTTCCTGCTCCGTTAGGACCTATAAATCCGAAAAAATCGCCCTCCTGTACAGTAAGATCAACATTTTCTATACCTTTTGATCTGCCGTAATACTTTGTAAGACCTTTGGTTTCAATAATATTCATATATAACTACCTTCCAAAATCATATCAAGCCCTTCAAAAATATCTCAATTCCTATAAGTATCAGTATAATACCGCCTAAAATCGAGCTCTTTTCCGAAAGCCTTGTCCCTATGGTTTTGCCTAAAATAAGACCACCTATGCAAATAATAAAAGTAACAACTGCAATTATAAGCGATGAACCCAATGCCATAACAGTATTATAGTCGGATATAGTAAAACCAACCGAAAGGGCATCTATAGATGTTGCCACACCCTGAACCATAAGTGCAGAAAAACACAGGGCTTTATTTTCACACTCTGCTTCTTCACCCTTTATACCGTCTATAAGCATCTTACCGCCGATGAACAGAAGTAAGCCTAAAGCAATAAAGGGTATAAGCTTTTCAAAGGTTGAAAAAAGCCTTGCCAGATTGTGAACACAAAACCAGCCGATTAAAGGCATTATAAACTGAAAAAAAGCAAATGTTCCTGCTATAAGAATCTGCCTTCTTTTCTTCATACAGGGTTCATTCAGGCCGTTTGCAAGAGATACGGAAAAAGCATCCATAGCAAGTCCCACGCCCAATAGTATCGAGTTAACAATAAAAGAAATTTCAAAAAACATACCTTACCTCACAGTTGACTCCGGTCTACACCGAATTTTACTCTATTCTTTGGTACAAACAAATCACACAAAGCAAAGTAATTTCCCATTCATAAATAAAAAATCCCAAGTGCATACTGCACTTGGGATTATAAACATAATTTTCTCCCACGTACAGCCTGTGCAATACGTGAGTCTCGCAAATTAAAGCAAGCCAGGTCTATGACCGCGATTGTTGACTTGCTCCGTTAAAACGGTTACTACTCCCCCACGGAATAAAAATATTATAGCATCTATTCCGCAGTTTGTCAAGATTTTGTATTAAAGAGATCATCTATTGTCTTTTTTGCTTCAATCATTATTTTTTCCGGATCATAACCGTCCATATCAAGATTTTCGGCATATATACAGCTGCAATCCTTGATACCGTAAAACTCATTTGCCAAACGCTTTATATAATTATAACCGAAATCCGCATAAAAGGGGCCGCCGGCTGTGGAAACATAATAAAGCTTTTTTGCTTTACAACATCCGAAGGGGAATCCGTTTTCATAATAAAAGGTTACATCAAGCACATTTATCCTCTCAATATAATCCTTTAAAAGTGCAGGAAAACTGTAATCCCAGAAAGGTGCCGAGATAACTATTATATCTGCATTTGCAAACTGTTTTGCAAGTTTCAGATCAATGGTATTTTCAACATATTCATCTCTGTTTTTCAGTTGTTCCCTGTTTAGTGCACAAATCCCGGAATTTTCAAGAACAAGCTCGGTTACCTCACCTTTAAGATATGATAACAGATATTCCGAAAGGATTTTAGTTCTTGATTCTTCCCTTACACAGGAATTTATATAAAGTATTTTCATCAAAGCATCCTTTACGATATTTTAAAGATCAGAATTTTCCTCCGCCGCCTTTACCTGTACCCTGATAGGTTGAAGAGGATGCGGAAGAATTATTTTTCGGTTTTGCTGTGCATATCACCTGTCTGTAAAGGAAATAATCTCTGGAGTTGGTAATTTTCAAAGAATCATTCTTTATATAACTGTCTGCTCCTGCCTGACTTCTTACAGATTTAAGCTTTCCCTTCATAACACCTGTAACAATAAAGGCTATAATTACACCTATAACAACCGATACAATAAGGTTTCTTACAAACTTAAAGGGAGCTTTGGGTAAATTACCTTTTCCGTAAGGCTCTCCAGCCTTTGCCTGAGCTACAAAATCTTCACAGGTTTCAAGATATTTCTCAAAGCCTTCGTTATAATTGTCTTCGCCAAAATAGGGTAAAAACTTCTCTGAGATATATTCAATACAGGGATAGCTGAACGCAATTTCGCCAAGCTCTCCGTTAGGAAGCATGAACCAATCTCTTTCCTTCATGCTCAATACAAGCATCAGGCCTGCAAAATCTTCACCGTAACCGTATCCGGATATATCGTACATTTCCTGAGCATATTCCTGCATAGTATAATCTGCTATGTCATCTACAGTATGTATTACAAAATCGAATTCATGCTTTTCACTCAAAGAAACAAGCATTGCCTCAAGGCTATTTTCCTGCGCTTCTGTGAGAATATCCGCTCCGTCTACAAGCCTGGGATCTTCAGTTTGTGCATAGGAGGGAATAAAAGTTAATAAAACAAAGAATAATGCAAGCGCAAAAGCTGATATTTTCTTATTCATTTTCATTCCTCCTTACAGTAAAGATATAATAAAGCTTATACCAAAGCTAACGGCAGCAACCGCTGCGACAACTGTTAAAAACCATTTTCTGTACGCAGCCTTATCCATAGGAAGGTCACCAACAAATTTACCCGTTTGTCCGTTCATGGCAAAGGTGTATTTTTTATCCTTCCATTTTGTGTTCAATATCCATACGGGATATAGAGCATATTTTGCTTTACCGTTATTAAAACGAACACTTGAATGCTCTGCAGTTACACTTGTGTATCCTTGCACCGTAGACTTGAACATTTCTTCTGTACTGTGTTTGATTCTCTGATTTGCGCGGTCAATGCTCTGCTCCGAGGAAAGATCATATTTGTCTGCAAGATATCCCGCAAGATATGCCGTATTGAAATCAACTGCACCGCTGATATCAAAAGGCTCTATTGATTCCATAAGGTCATCCGGCATTTTTTCGCTGCCGTCTACGGGAACATTACAAAATCCAAGCTCACCGCTTCTGTTAACGGAATAGTAGGAGGTTTCGGTATAATCATGATCACTTGTACTCCATACACGCACCTTTGTTGCCTTATATCTGATATCCGCTTGTGTATCTGCATCAAACAACCAGAAAGGTACATATATACCCTTAATCTCATCAAGATGGTTTTCATCTTTAAATACCTTGGGTAACAGTTTTTTACCCATATAATGCTTTTTAAGTGCT
>JAFYPJ010000041.1 GCA_017547545.1 Clostridia bacterium
AGCAGCATTCGGCGGTGAAAGCGGCTATTATGCAGTAGATGCAGAAGCAAAGCTTGTAAAGACAGGATTTGGATACGGAAACGGTTATTATTACTACTATAATAACCTTGTAAAGGCAAAGGGCTTTACAAAGGTAGGAGAGGATTATTACTTCTTTAATGCATCAAGCGGCGCAATGTACACAAATATCAAGATGTGGGTTGGCGGCAACAATGCATACGGAGTACCTTCCGGCTACTATTACTTCGGTGCAGACGGTAAATGTACCGGTAAAGTTGGATAATAACCAATAATAGAAATAACGGCAGATTTTCTGCCGTTATTTTTTTCTAAAAAGAGTTGACTTTGGGAAAGGTTGTGTTATAATAATATAAATATATGTATATTTGCGAAAGAGGCAAAGTTATTATGGATAAGAAAAATTTAGTTGTTGTTGGTTACGGCGGTATGGGCGGTGGCTATCATGTTGCCAAGGCTATCGAAAAAGAGGTTGTAAATCTTTTAGGTATTTATGATATAGATCCCAAAAAGGCGGAGCTTGCACGCTCAAGGGGGATATATGCATATAATAGTCTTGAGGAAGTATTGAATGATGATAGGGTTGATATAGTTACCGTAGCTATACCCAATGATGTTCATCTTGATACGGTTGTTCGTTGTCTTGAGGCAGGCAAAAATGTTATTTGCGAAAAGCCTGTTGCGATGTCAAGTGATGAATTTGCAAAAATGGTTGAAACAGCCAATAAGAATAACAAGGTGTTCAGCGTACATCAGAACAGGCGCTGGGATGTTGATTTCCTTGGCATGAAACAGATATATAATTCGGGAGAGATCGGCCGTGTGTTCAATATCGAATCCCGTATTCACGGTTCAAGAGGTATTCCCAGTGACTGGAGAGGAGAAAAGGAGCATGGCGGTGGTATGTTTCTTGACTGGGGTGTACATCTTATAGACCAGATCCTTCAGATATATAAGGGCAGAAAGATAACAAAAATATACTGTAAGTTTATACATACCACAAATTTTGAAGTAGATGACGGTTATAAGCTTTATATCTATTTTGAAGACGGAAGCGAAGCCTATGTTGAAACCGGAACCTTCAATTTTATTGCAATGCCCCGTTTCTATATGCAGGGCGATAAGGGTACAGCACTTATTACCGATTGGCGCGAAAAGGCAAAGGTAACAGTTTGCAAGCATTGGCACGAAAGTGAAGTTGTTCCCGTGCAGACAGGTGCGGGCCTCACAAAAACAATGGCCCCCAGAGACAGTATAACTGTTGATGAGTATGAGGTTGACCGTCCCACAGGCGATGTTTACGATTATTACCGTAATTTCTGTGATGTAATAGACGGCAAGGCGGAGCTTATCGTTACTCACGAGGAAGCTATGCGTGTTATGAAGGTAATGGAAGCAGCATTTAAATCTGACGAGCTTGGTCAGGTTGTAGATTTTGTAGAATAACGGAGAAATTACCATATGGTATTCAATAATGTTCTTGAGGCAATAGGTCATACACCGGTAATTCGCCTTAATCACATGACCGATGAGAATTCTGCTGAAATTCTTGTAAAATACGAAGGACTGAATGTTGGCGGTTCTATTAAAACAAGAACTGCATACAATATGTTCATGGATGCAAAGAATCGCGGAATTATAAAGGAAGATACTGTTATAGTTGAACCTACAAGCGGAAATCAAGGTATAGGTCTTGCTCTTGTAGGGGCTGTTATGGGTATAAAGACAATAATCATCATGCCCGATTCTGTAAGTGAGGAACGCAGAAAGCTGGTTCGTCATTACGGAGCGGAGGTTATGCTCATTCACGATGCAGGCGATATTGGTGCATGTATTGAAGAATGCTTAAATACTGCATTGCGTATGGCAAAGGAGAATGAAAAAGTTTTTGTTCCTCAGCAGTTCACCAATCCCGCTAACCCCATGGTTCATAAGCACCATACGGGGCTTGAAATACTTGAACAGGTAGCAGGTCCGATACACGGTTTTTGTTCCGGTATTGGAACCGGCGGTACAATAAGCGGTATAGGGGAAACCTTGAAGGCGCAGAATCCGGATATTGAGATCTGGGCGGTTGAACCCGAAAACGCAGCAATTCTTGCAGGCGGTACAATAGGAACTCATATCCAGATGGGCATCGGAGACGGTCTTATTCCCGATAATCTCAACTGTGATATTTATGATGAAATATACATAGTTACCGATGGGGAGGCTTTACAAACAGCAAAGGATCTTGCGCGATTGGAAGGTCTTATGTGCGGTATATCCAGCGGTACTAATGTTGCTGCGGCAATCAAGCTTGCAAAGAAGCTTGGAAAGGGTAAAACAGTAGTAACAGTTCTTCCCGATACTGCCGAAAGATATTTCAGCACACCCTTGTTTGAAAATGAATAATTTTGTAACAGGCTGCATTTTGTGGCCTGTTTTCTTTATTTTGTGAATATAATATATGGGTGATGAAATGAAATCGGAAGAAAAGAATGAAAGAATATATGTAACAGATGGAGATAAAAGCATAGGCAGTATTTGTGTTCGCTATCCCGAATTTACAAATGAATATAAAAAGATAAACCGATTTTACCAAAAACTTGCCTTGTCTTACATTCATTTCGGGCAAAAAAAGATTCCAAAATTCCACAAGGGTATAAAAAAGCCTGTTAATTGTGTATTTGTTGCAAAGAAATTTTATTCGGATAACAATATACTTTCTGTTCGGTGTGAGGCAAGAATATATTTCGGTAACGAATTACAAAGCAAAAACAGTTTTTCTGATGTTTGGAAAATACCCGAATGCCATATAAAATATTTACACAGATACGGTATACGCACCAGTATGGTTGAATATAACGGAAAAGAGCTTTATTTCTTTAATAAATAGTATTTTCATTCATTGACAAATCATTATACCTATGGTATCGTAATACTAATAGTCGATTTCAATGAAAGGAGCTTTATCCGTTATAACGGATATCTACAGCTAAATGGAAAAGGTAAGAATAGGTATTGTTGGTTTCGGTAACATGGGCCATACCCATTACAGATTTATAACCGAAGGACTTGTTAAGAATATGGAGATCACAGCAGTTTGTGATATCAACCCCAAGAAATTAGAGGTAGCAAAGGAGCTTCTTCCCGATGTTCCTCAGTTTACAAATGCAGAGGATCTTTACAAGAGCGGTCTTTGCGATGCGGTTACTATTGCAACTCCTCACTATGTGCATCCTGAGCTTGCAATAAAGGCTTTGGAAAACGGACTTCATGTTCTCTGTGAAAAGCCTGCAGGCGTTTATACCAAGCAGGTAAATGAAATGATAGAGGCGCAGAAGCGCAGCGGCAAGCTTTTGGCTGTTAATTTCTGCTTGCGCGGAATTCCCGTATATCAGGCATTAAAGAAGCTTGTTGATTCGGGTGAGCTTGGTCATATCAAGCGTATCACATGGCTTGCAACTCAATGGTACCGTCCCCAGGCATATCACGATAGCGCAGGATGGCGTTCTACCTGGGCAACCGAGGGCGGCGGAGCTCTTATCAATCAGTGTCCTCACCAGCTTGACCTCTGGCAATGGCTTTTCGGCAGACCTGATCAGCTCATGGCAGATGTCAGCTTTGGTAAGTACTATGACATAGAGGTTGACGATGATGTTTCCGCTATGTTCAAGTATAATAACGGCACAACAGGTGTATACCTTACAGGAACCGGCGAAACTCCCGGTACAAACCGTCTTGACATCTCCTGCGATATGGGTAGAGTTGTAATGGAGAACGGTAAGATCACCTTTGATAAGTTAGAGATCTCCGAAAGAGAATGGAATGCGGCTCATAATGACGAAGAGCCTCCCAAAAATACAATAGAGATTCCCGTAGAGGGAAAGGATCTTTACTGCGGTGTATTTGTTGACTTTGCAAATGCGGTAATTGAAGGCAGAACAGAGCTTCTTTCTCCCGGTTACGAGGCTATAAACGAGCTTACCATGTCCAATGCAATGTATTATTCTGCATGGAACGGCTCCAAGTGGATAGATCTTGATAATTTCCCTCACGATGACTTCTACAATGAGCTTATGAAGAGAGTTGCAACCTCCAAGCCCAAGGAAGGCGTTGAAGATAGATTTTATGTAACAGGCGGTACTAAGTAATGAAAAAGATAGTATTTGCAGGATTCAGACACGGACATATATTTGCCCTTTACAATCAGGTTAAGGAATGCGCTGATATAGAGCTTATCGGTTGTTGGGAAGAGGATGCTGCGGCAAGAGAAGCGGCTGAAAAGAATCATGGAGTTGAGTTTAATTTTGCAACCTTTGAGGAGGTGCTTAATTCGGATGCCGATATAGTTGCCATCGGTGACTATTACGGCAGACGCGGTGAGCTTACAATTGCATCCTTAAAAGCATGCAAACATGTTATGGCGGATAAGCCTCTTTGTACATCCCTTGAACAGCTTGATGAAATTGAAATGCTTTCAAAGGAAAAGAATTTAAAGGTTGGCTGTATGCTCAGTCTCCGGTATTCTCCCTACACCGCTGTTGCCAAAGAACTCATTGATTCAGGTAAATTGGGGCAGATACATGCAATTTCCTTTAACGGTCAGCATGGTCTTGACTATGGAAGCAGACCTATGTGGTACTTTGAAGAAGGCAAGCATTGCGGAGTTATCAATGATATTTCTATCCACGGTGTTGACCTTGTTGAGTATCTTACAGGTCTTAAACTTAAAAATGTAACAGCTGCAAGAACATGGAATGCTTTTGCAACCGAAGAACCGGATTTCAAGGATTGCGCACAGTTTATGGCAGAGCTTGATAACGGATGCGGTCTTATGGCAGACATTTCATATGCTGCACCCTGTCATATTGAATACTCAATTCCTTACTATTGGCAGTTCCTTATATGGGGAAGCAAGGGTATGATAAGATTTGCAGAGGACGGCAAGCCTCTTGAAGCATATATTGATTATTCCAAAGAGGTACAATATATTGAGGGTAAGCCCTGCGAAAATAACCATATAACTGATTTTATTGATGAAATAGAAGGAAAAACCGATCTTCTTATCTGTACAGAAGAGGTTCTTCGCAGCCAAAGAGATACTCTGAAAATACAAAATGTAGCAAATTGACAAAAACGCTCCCTTTACGGGAGCGTTTTTGTACGCTTTGTTGGTATATATTTAACAAAATGTGAATTAAAAGTTGACTTTTTTAGCTATATATGGTACAATTGAAGGAGTGGTTTGTTCCGCAAATTTTTTATTTTACGCGATGCGTAAGGAAAGGTCATTTAAATGTTTACCAAGTCATTCAAGTCGGTTTTGGCGTTTGCGATGGTAGCAGCAATGCTTCTTTCTTTTGCTCCTCTTACCTTGAGTGCAGCAGTAGAAGCAGCTACAGCAGAATCCGAAGCTGCAAACACCCCCACAAGAGAAAAACTCAGCATCGTTCCCGCTGAGGATGTTTCTGAATTCGGTTTTCAGAGAATGATAACCGTTGATGAAAACGGCAATGAAGTTGCAAGAGAACAGGAAACTGTTGATATGGACCGCGCAACTGCAACAAGCGGTCTTGCACAGTCTATCCCCTCTTCTTATAACTCCCTCGGACTCACAAACTCTGTAGGCACACCCATCATTACACCCATCAAGGACCAGGGTCATTCCGGTAACTGTTGGGCATTCGGTCATATTGCAGCGGCAGAAACTGCATATTTGCGCAACAATGATGAGTCTGCAGAAGTGAACTTCTCAGAAGCTCACCTTGCATATTTCTCATGGAACTCCAGAACTACCGATACATCCGATCCTACATGTATTGACGGTAGCCGTGAAGCAGATCCCCACAATCAGGGCGGTAATGTTTACTTTGCGGGCGGATGTCTTGCAAGATGGTCGGGTCCCGAATCCGAAAAGTATCTTCCCCCCGTTAATTGGTACGGTGCATTTGCAGGCGTAGGCTATAGCGAAAATATGCGTCTTGTATCCGAAGAGCATCTTACCAAGAGCATTCAGATCCGTACAGGCAACCATCCCGCAATGAAGTCTGCTATTATGCAGTACGGCGGTCTTGTAATCGACTACTATTCTGAATCCTCTGCATACAAGTATCTTCCCAATGCAGTTACTCATTACCAGAACTGGACAGGTTCCATGAACCATGAAGTTTATGTAATCGGTTGGGATGATAACTTCTCCAAGTGGAACTTTGCTCAGACTCCTCCCTCCGACGGTGCTTGGCTTATCAAGAACAGCTGGGGTAGTGACTGGGGTAACGGCGGCGGTTATCTTTGGATCTCCTACCATGATACTTCCCTCTATGATGCATGGATCACAGATTTTGAAAATATCACAGAAGCTGATAACAACTATCAGTATGAATGTGCATGGGCAGAAGGTCTTACATACTTCTGGTTCCCGGATGACGGTTACTTTGCTCCTATCACAATGGCAAATGTATTTACCGCAAAGGGTGATGAAACACTTACCCAGGTTGGTTACTATATGATGAACAACTCCGGTATTTGTACCGTTAGAGTTTACCTCAATCCTACCGAAGAAGATGTTCCCACTTCCGGTACTTTCGTTTCCGGTTGTGTTGAGGAGCTCACAGGTATGGGTTACAGAACCATCACACTTACCGATCCCGTTAAGCTTCAGAAGGGCGACAGATTTGCAGTTACAGTTGAAATGATCGGTACCGACGGTAATTATTCTTACGCGGTAGAAGAATACAACGGTAATGTTAAAACTGCAGGTCCTAATCAGACATATTACTATGTAAATTCTGAAAATAAGTGGTATGAAGACAGCTGGAATAC
Source organism: Clostridia bacterium (assembly GCA_017547545.1). Taxonomy (GTDB): domain Bacteria; phylum Bacillota; class Clostridia; order Oscillospirales; family CAG-272; genus RGIG7300. The sequence goes on from JAFYPJ010000041.1 coordinate 6,826, forward strand.
AATTATCAAGGCTCTCACAGTAGACAATGAAACCGATAAGAGCCAGCTCCAGGAACTCTATGAAATCTGTACAGAGTTCGGTTATACCAATGAAAATAACTACTATTACGGCTATGCAGGTATGCTCCTTGAAGATGACGAAGCTACCACATCCGAAATCCGTAATGCGTACAAGCGTCTTTACGAATGCTACAGAGGACAGAATGTAGTTGGTACTATTAAGTTTGATGCAATTCTTCCCGTAGCAGAGGTTCCCGCTACCATGACCTATAAGGGCGGCAAGGCAACAATTCCCGAAATCGTTCCTTCCTATCCCGGTTGGGCATTCATGGGCTGGAGTATTTCAGGCTCAGCAGTAAATCTTTACAAGCCCGGTCAGACTATTGATGCTTCCGGTGACTTCACACTCAAGGGTGTTTGGAGAACCTCGGATAATGACGGCAAGTGGCCTTCAAACGGTTTCTATGCAGTTTACTACCATGCAAACGGCGGTAAGTGGTCTGCAAATGATACAGCCAATATTAAGGCTCCCACAGATAACCACGGTCTTATGACCTTTGCTATGCATTTCAAATTCCCTGCAGAAACTGCAACCCTCTACCGTGACGGTTACCGTCTCCATACCGATGCAGAGGATCTTACAGTTCCTCAGTTCCGCACAGGTAACGGTGCAGGCGCTACAACTTATAACGATCCCGCTGAAGCTAACGGTTATGAGTATGAGATCTATGAAAATGCATATAAGTCCAGCGTATTTATGGTAAATACAGACCGTGTTCCTTACGGTACAAATGTATTTGTATATGCTCCTTGGGACCCTATCGTTACTTATGATATGAACGATGGTTCCGAAGCTATCCAGGACTTCAATTATATCACCGACGGTGATGCTTACACACTTCTTACCGCAGGTGGATATACAAGATATTCTTCTTCCTCTGCATTTAACGCAGGCGATAACAAGAACACTCTCCTTGCTAACCGTGAAGGTTACAACGGCAGAACCCAGATTCCCACCAAGTCCGGTTATACATTGGCAGGTTGGAACACCGCAGCAGACGGTACAGGTACCTTCTATGCAGCAGGTTCTACCATTGATGTAACCGAACCCCTTACCCTTTATGCTATGTGGGTTGCTGAAGGCGATCACGAGCATGATTATGTTGCTACCACAACTCCCGCTACATGTACAGAAGACGGCTCTGTTGTTTACACATGTCTCTGCGGCGACACATATACAGAGGTTCTTGCTGCTACAGGCCATAACTGGAGCGATTGGAGAATCACAAAGCAGCCTACATTCACCGATGAAGGTGAAGAACGCAGATACTGTCAGAATGACGGTTGTGAAGCTTACGAAGCAAATGTACTTCCCGTACTTGAATTTGTTAAGGCTCCCGAAATCTCTTCTGACGGTGCAAAGGTAACACTTACTAATGCAAACAATATCGTTACCATTAAATATGCTCTCGGTTCTTATACCGCAGTTGCTGATATCGAAGCAGCCGAAGGTTATGTATGTGTTGAAGATGTAATAGCAGTTGACGGTGTTTACACTGCAGAGGTTGCAGTAAGCGGTACATATACCTTCTGGGTAGAAACGTCCGATACCCGTTCTTACTTCTACAAGGTTGATGTAGTAATCAATGAAGTAGTTGAAACAGAGCTCAGTGCAACAGTTGAAGGTGCTGTAGTTACAGTTTCCGGACTCAGCGCAGATGTTAAGGATGTATTCCTTGCTCTCGGTGAATATGATAACTACACAGATGTAAACAACAATAAGGTAGTTCGTCTTACCCAGAATAAGCTTCAGGGTGCAGAGTCCTATGACTACACAGTACCCGAAGGCGGTGTATATACCGTACTTGTTCGTTACAATGACGGTAGTATGAAATACCTCTATGTAACCGTAAATGTAATAGTTCCCGAA
>JAFYPJ010000042.1 GCA_017547545.1 Clostridia bacterium
CGACGATGATGACGACGAAGACGATGACTGATATTGACTGAGTTTCAGAGTTTGATTGTCAAAATTACAAAGCACCTCGACCGATGCCGAAAGGTATCGGTAACCCCTCCGTAAAAACGGAGGGGTTCTTCACTTTAATATATAAGAAATATTATTTGTAGTTTGCACACCACTCAACAAGATTACCCTTAGTAGCTTTTTGATCAAAGGCATGCCAGGCAACAACACGGTTTTGGGAAGGGATTACAACAAGCTGCTGACCGAACATTCCACCCTTATTACATGCGGTGGTCTGATATACAGGGTGGAGCTCATAGGGCTTTGAAAGGGTTATGTTTACCCATTCTTCCGAAAGTATTCTCATATCCCTGTAAATTCCTTTTTGCATATAAACTACACCTAATTTTGCCATATCGCGGCTTCTGATATAAAGACCTGTGGCCCCCATAGGATAATTATGGGGGCATCTGCTCCAAGCCGCTTCTTGAAATTCAAGGGGATAAAAAAGATGTTCCCAAAGATAATCATCCATTTTTTTACCGCATTTTTTTGTAAACACACGGGAAAGAAGATAGTATGCCGCATCGCTGTAAGAGCTTCCTTTGTCGGGCTCATAGCAAAGGGGAGTTTCAAAAATATATTTAAGAAAATCTTTGCCGAAATTTTCATGAATACCGTAGCAGTCTATATCAAGCATGCCGGCCGTAAATCCGCAGGCATGACATAACACATTGTCAACGGTCATTTTTTCGAAACGGGGATCTGTTTTTTCGCTTACATATTCGGGGAATATATCTATTATTTTTTCATCCACCGATAAAAGCCCCTTATCGTAAAGCATTCCTATTGCGGTAACGGTAAAAACTTTAGCTACAGAATAACAGTTTAGGCAAGCACCTGCGGGATTTATTTCAAGCGTTTGCGGATCTTCTTCTCCGATAATTTCCGAAACACGAAAAATATGGTATCCCCAATCCTGCGCCTGTTTGCAGAAATCGTCTAAAAATTTACTCATAATCTTCTCCTTATATTTTTGTTTGGATCAATATCTATATAATAGCATAAAAATTGTTATTATTCAATGGTTTTATTGACAAGGTTTTTGAAGAATGATATAATATGTTATAATATTGTAAGTGTAGCAGTAATGTTTGAAAACTGATATAAATTGCGGAGGTATTACAGTGGCAAATTTCTGCGGGCTGTGCGGTGCGTCAATATCACAGGAAAGAACGGTTTGCGAAAAGTGTGAAGCGCAGCAAAAAAAACAGAATTCTGAAGAAACGAAAATAATAAATGAAACTCCTGATCTCAGTTCAATGTACAGAGACAGAAACAGGGCAAAATTGAGCTTTGTTGCTCTTGTTGCGCTGTTCCTGATTGTAAGTATTCTTTTAACCTCAGGTGTGGTTTTCTTTATAAGGTTTTTGATGAGCAAGGATAAAAAGGAAGAAATCACCAAAAATAACGATGTTCTTTTATATTATAAGATTCTTGATGATATAGTATCCCGTGAAAACAAAGAATCTCATACATATCTCTTTATGAGGGCTCCCGAACGCAAGGACATAGGTTATTCAATTGAGGATATTGACAAAAACGGTACAAATGAGCTCTTGATATACGAAAATACTCAATCTAAAAATCTTGTTTATGAGGTATATACCATTGTAAACAAAAAAGCTGTTAATCTTATAAACAGTAATGAGAATTCAAAGCTGTACCTTGCTCAAAACGGAGAATTTATAAAGGTTTGGGAAAAGAGTATAGATGAATGGGGAGAGGACCGTCTTGTACTTGATAAAAACTTGAGTACTATTAAGTTTGTAAACAGAGTAGTATTTGATTTTGAGCATGCACAAAGCCTTTTACCTTATGAAAAGCTCTCGGATAATGATTGTTATTTCTTTGCCGAGGCCGAGGATGAAACCAAGGCAAGCTATAAACAGCTCAGCTTTGAAGAGGCAAATGAGATTCGCACCAAAAATGAAACGGACAAGCGCAGTATTTCCGGAAAATCCTTATTGGAATATAAAACTTCTGTAACTCCGGCGTCTGCCGAATATGAAATGACCGTTGAATACTCCTCGATAATAGAGGCATTGATCAACTCCTATCCGTGGAAGGATAACCAAGAAATCATACCCGGAATAAAATATTCTGAAATTTATGCAGAGGGCAAGCTTGATACCGATAGTGTGGGGTATGCATTAAAGGATATTAACGGAGACGGTATCCCGGAGCTTCTGATTGCCGAAATCATGGATCCCTCTTATCTCATTGATATGTTTACTGTGAACGACGGCAAGGTGTGCAATGTATTTTCCTCCTTTGAAACCCGATACAGCGTTTGTAATAACGGATCGGTTTTAGCTGTTTTTATAACCGATTCACAGGAAAGCCATGAAAGGTATGAGTTAGTAAACGGGGAGCTTGTTTTTAAAGAAGGCATTGTAAAAGACAGCGGCCTGGGAAAAAACAGCTATGCATATTATGAGGAAAATCCTACAAATGCCGAGAATGTTACACAAGCTGAATTTGAAAGTAAAAGAAAGGAATATGAAAGCAGCTGTATGCTGTTTGAATATACCCCCTTATCTGCCTATATTCCCAAAACAAACGAAGAGGCAGAAATTCGGAATAACAGATATTCCGAATACTTGAGAATAATTGAGGAATATGAAGAAAAATATGGCGAAATATATGTGGTTGAAAAAGAAAGCTTCTATAATAATATTGCCGGTGTAAGCTATGCGGAGCTTATAGATTTCAACGGCAACGGTACAAAAGAGCTTCTTTTATGTTACGATACTAAGCCCGAAATCGAGGGTGATTCAGATACCGATTCGGGTTTGAGATATGAAATTTTCGGTACGGTAAACGGAAAAGTAAGGTCGCTTTATAAAGCTACTCCTTCTTTGACGGGTAGCGGCGGAAATGCTTTTGGAGTATCCATATATGAAAGTGGCGGAAAGTATTTTGTATATGAGGAATATACTCCCAAAAACCGTGTATATACCGAAAGATATGTATATAAATCCATTCAAAACGGAAAATTTACCGTAGCAGGTGAGTTTGGCTGTTACTATACAAATTATGAAACTGCTCCCGAATATGTAATAGAGGGACAAAAATGTACCGAAACCGAATATGAAGCTTACAAAAGCAAGTGGAATACATATCTTAATATTGTTTTTTCTGATAATAGTATAAAGGGTTCAAGTAAAGTTCAAAGTTATAAAGAAAATATAGAAAAGACCAAGGCGGAGCTTGTAAATCCTTAGTATATTTGCACGAAAAGGCTCTGTGGGGCGCGCTGAATCCTGCCCTTTGCGGGTAAACACACTGTTAGAAATGGATATATCAAAAAACCGTACTCTCTTTGGAGAATACGGTTTTTATATTATTGTAACAAAATGTATTGCAAGGATTATTATTCTTCTTCATCAGAAGAGCTGTTTTCTTCGGTTTCCTCCGCCTTTTCTTCTGTTTCCTTTTCGGTTTCAGCCTCGGTTTCCTCAGGTTCGGTTTCTTCTTTTGATTCTTCGGTTTCCTCGGTTTCTTCATCAGGCTCGCCGGAGGTTTCTCTTCCTTGTGTTTCTCTTATTTCAGAATTTGTGTCTCTTGCCTCTGTATCTCTTGAGGTTGTTTCTCTTTCCTCGGTCTCTTTTTGTATGTCCTTTTCGTCTTCTTCGTAATTATCATATTCTTCCTCAACGTTTTGGTCATAGTAACTCTTGTCATTATAGGAAGAATTTGATTTTTTTGTTTCCTTTTCGGTTATAACAGTACCTTCACTGTCTAAAGAGGAAGCCGGATCTTGCTTTTGAACAGAGGGGAAGTCTACAAATATAAGTGCTATAAGGATCATAAACAGAACCGCTGCAACAATGGCAAGCATAAAGTTGGTTTGCTTATATCTTTCCTGTTCGCTTCTGGTTTTTCTTGTGTTTTTGCTCATAGTATATTTCCTTTGTCAGCAAAGAGGTGAACCTACGCGAAGTTCGTAGTCTCTCTTCATCTCTTCTGTCATTTCGCTTGTAACATTTTCACTTGCAACCCACTGCTGCTGTTCGGGTTGATTGCCAAGGCAACGGCAGATGTCTATTATGTCTGCTACAACTGCACTTGCGGTGGGAAGGCTTCCTGCACCTGCACCGTAGAACATTACATCACCCAATGTGTTTCCGCGTACAAGAACCGCATTGAACACATCGTCTACTGTGGAAAGGGGATTTGAATTGTTTACAGCTACAGGAGAAACTGCTATATAAAGCTTTGAGTCTTCACGCTTTGCAGCTCTTGCCACAAGCTTGATTGCCTGACCGTTTGCTTCTGCCTTTTCAACATCTTCTGTAGTAATTTCAGTTATACCCTTAGTTAAAACAAGGTCGCTCTTTACAAGCTCACCGAATGCCAATGCGGAAAGGATGCAGATTTTACGGCAAGCATCTATGCCTAAAATATCAGCATCGGGGTTTGCCTCTGCATAACCCTTTTCCTGAGCTTCCTTTAAAGCCTCCTGCATGGTTTTGCCGTAAAGCTTCATTTGCGTAAGGATATAGTTGGTAGTTCCGTTGAGTATACCGTTTATTTCGCAGATCTCATTACCAACAAGGGAGGTAGACATAGCTCTGATAATCGGAATACCGCCGCCAACACTTGCTTCAAAGAGATATCTTACATTGTTCTCCTTGGCACATGCCAAAAGCTCCACACCAAAGTTTGCCACAACCTCTTTGTTAGAGGTAACAACACTCTTGCCTGCCTTCATAGCGGCAATTGCAAATTCATATGCAGGATGTGAACCGCCCATCATTTCGGCTACAACGCTTACTTCCGGATCATTTAAGATAACATCAAAATCATGAACGATGCGGTCTGCATATTCACTTTCGGGGAAATCGCGGAGGTCAAGGATATATTTAACATTAACTTCATCGCCTGCCTGAACTTTTATGGTTTCGGCATTTCTCTTAAGCACTTCCGCTGTACCGCTTCCTATTACACCGAACCCCAAAATTGCTATATTGATCATTTTTCTGTGATATCACTTTCGTGATATACTTCCTTTCTGTAGTTTATTTGAATTGTTATTGCATTAGTATTTTTATTTGCAAGCATTATTCTGTAGCTGTCGCTGAGTACTTCTTCATTTTCTTCCTCGTTTATAAGCCGGATCATTTTATTGAGAGATTCAGCTATTTCTGCATTGCCGTTTCCCGAAGGATACTCAAGCTCTATATAAGGAAGATTTTCTTTCAGAGCGTTTCTTAATGAATTATATATAATTTCATCAAGCTGTGAAGAGTTTTCTGCATAACAGAGAGTTTGCTTATAATAATTATTTGATTTACGGGCTTTTGGGAGAATTGATTCAGGATCGTTTATTTTATGGTCAAGTGAAATTTCCGTATCCGAAAGATTGAAATAGCCGTGGAAATGAACTCCGTCATTTTCAACCTTATCCGAATCATTCCATGTCAGATCAAGATGATAATAATCTGAATCAATATTAACCATGTTCCACATATGCTCGCTTTCATTGGCAGTGCCGAAAACAACCATAGTATCTATATGGGCTGCATTAAAAAGCTCCTTTGCAGCATATGCGTAACCGTCACAAACCGCTTCCCCTTTGACTAAAGCACCATATGCGGTACTTTCTAAAAGATCGTTGGAAATTGCCGTATAGGTACACTTATCTGTTATATAATCTGAAAGCACAACTTCCTTTTCAAATTCGGTCATAGACGGGTTTACAAGCTGTAATGCATTGTTTATTTCCGCATCGAACTCTTTTATCATATCTTTTATATTTTGCTTTGAATCAATATATTTCATACCCACCTTTGTTTTGTGAGATGAATTGTAGAGTACAAGCTCATCAAAGCATACATAAAAAAGGTCGCTGCGGTCTGCTCGGATACATGATATTATGTATTGCAGATCCTCCATTGTGTAAGAGGTTTTAATAATATCGCTTTCAGTTTTCAAATTCTCTGCTGCCTGAGTTATTGAATCGTACAGTAACTGTTCACGGTAGGTCAGGGAATTGTAATATGTGCAGTAAAGCCTTTCGTTTGAAGGTGTATTTGCCAGGGTGTAGTCCGTTATTTTGTATTTAACGGTTATTGCCCCGTAGCTTACAATAACTGCGAGAACTGTAAAGAAAAGCAGATATAATACATAATATGACAGTTTCTTTTTATTTATCGCGATTTTTCTTGTTATCTTCATAAAAGAAATGATATCATTATAATATTAACTATATTTTAACCAAGCATGAATGAAAGGTTAACATAACAAAAAGAGCTGTGGTTTCACAGCTCTTTTAAGTATTTATACATTATTTCTTTCCGAAGAGAGAGGAGAAAAATCCACCTTTTTCTTCGGTTGCGGGCGCCTCAGCCTTAGGAGCTTCAACAACCTTGGGGGCTTCAACTGTCTTGGGGGGTTCAATTGCCTTGGGCGCATCATTTACAGGTCTGTCATTTCTCTGGGGACGGGGACCTCTGTCACCGCCGTTATTGGGGCGTCTGTCACCGTTCTGACGGGGACCTCTGTCTCCGCCCTGACGGGGACCTCTGTCTCCACCTTGACGGGGTGCGCGTTCCTTGGGAACATAGTCCGCATAAGCAAGGTTCATTCTGCCCTTTTCGTCAACGCCGAGGAACTTAACCTTAAAGTCATCGCCAACCTTAACTATATCCTCAACCTTTTCAACTCTGTGATCTGCAAGCTTGGAAATATGAACCATACCTTCCTTGCCGGGAGCAAATTCAACGAAAGCACCGATTTCGATAACTCTTGTTACCTTACCGTCATAAACCTGACCTGCTTCGGGTTCGAATACAATATTTTTAATGATTTCCTGAGCCTGAAGTGCACCGTCGCGGTTAACGGATGCAATGTAAATTGTACCGTCTTCTTCAATATCTATCTTTGCACCGGTATCGGCAACTATCTTTTGGATAACCTTACCGCCTGTACCGATAACCTCACGGATCTTGTCAACATCAATGTTCATGGTGATCATCTTGGGAGCATACTTGGAAACCTCTGCACGAGGCTCTGCAATTGCCTTGAGGATGTATTCATCAATGATGTAATCTCTGCCCTTGTGAGTTGTTTCAAGAGCGTTCTTTATAATTTCAGGTGTAAGACCGTCTATCTTAAGGTCCATCTGAATGGATGTGATACCCTTGTGAGTACCTGCAACCTTGAAGTCCATATCACCGTAGAAGTCTTCAAGGCCCTGAATGTCGATCATTGTCATCCATCTGTCGCCTTCTGTGATAAGACCGCAGGAAATACCTGCAACGGGAGCCTTGATCGGAACACCTGCATCCATAAGAGCAAGGGTGGAACCGCAAACAGATGCCTGAGAGGTGGAACCGTTGGAGGAAACAACCTCGGAAACAAGTCTGATAGCATAGGGAAATTCTTCAACGGAAGGAAGAACGGGAACAAGAGATCTTTCAGCAAGTGCACCGTGTCCGATCTCGCGTCTGCCGGGGCTGCGGGCAGGCTTTGCTTCGCCTGTGGAATAGCCGGGCATATTGTAGTGATGCATATATCTCTTTTCGGTCTGTTCATCAAGGCCGTCAAGCTTCTGAACATCACCGATTGTGGAAAGTGTAGCAATTGTAAGAACCTGAGTCTGGCCGCGGGTAAAGAGACCTGAACCGTGTACTCTGGGAAGAAGGTCAACTTCAGCAGCAAGAGGTCTGATCTTGTCAAGAGCTCTGCCGTCTACACGCTTGCCTTCATCAAGAAGCCAGCGTCTTACAACGAACTTCTGGATCTTGTAGAGGATTTCACCGTAAAGTGCATCGGTTGCCTCGGGATATGTTTCTGCAAAATGCTCAACAACCTTGTCGGTTACAACCTGCATGCGTTCGTCACGAACTGTCTTATCATCGGTATCAAGAGCATATTTAACATCTTCGATGCAGAATTCCTTGATAGCTTCATACATTTCAGCATCAACGTCACCGGATTCATAACCGAACTTGGGCTTGCCGATTTCAGCAACTATGGAATCAATAAAGGAACAAATGCCCTTGATCTCCTCGTGAGCCTGCATGATAGCGTCAAACATAATGTCATCGGGAACTTCATTTGCGCCAGCCTCGATCATAACTACCTTCTTTGCAGAACCTGCAACGGTAAGCTCAAGGTCGCTCTTTGCTCTCTGTTCAAGTGTGGGATTAACAACTATCTTGCCGTCAACCATACCCATAAACACACCGCCGATAGGACCGTTCCAGGGAATATCGGAGATGGAAAGCGCAATAGATGTACCGATCATAGCTGTAATTTCGGGTGAGCAGTCGGGATCAACTGCCATAACTGTTAAATGGATAGCAACATCGTTACGCAGATCCTTGGGGAAAAGGGGACGAACGGGACGGTCGATAACACGGGAAGTAAGGATCGCCTTTTCGCTGGGACGGCCTTCGCGCTTGTTAAAGCTGCCGGGGATTCTGCCAACTGCATAGAGTTTTTCATCAAAATCAACTGATAACGGTAAGAAATCAATACCGTCACGGGGTTTTGCGCTTGCTGTAGCGCATGCTAATACAACTGTTTCGCCATAACGAACAAGGCAGGAACCGTTTGCTAAGCCTGCCAACTTGCCTGTCTCGATTACGAGAGGGCGTCCTGCGAGGGTGTACTCGAAGGTCTTAAAATTTTCAAACATTTCTTCTTCTACTCCTTAAAACATCTATAACGGGGAGATACTCAACCCGCTTTCTCAAAGCCGTTGGCTTTAAGTTACATAAATAATGGGCGGAAATAGAATATTCCGCCCTACAAGAAACTAAAATAGAAAAATTACTTTCTGATACCAAGCTTCTTGATGATCTCACGATAACGATTGATATCCTTCTTAGCGAGGTAGTTGAGAAGATTTCTTCTGTGACCTACCATCTTGAGAAGACCTCTACGGCTGTGATGGTCCTTCTTGTTTACCTTGAGGTGCTCGGTAAGAGTGTTGATTCTGTAAGTGAGAATTGCGATCTGCACTTCAGGAGAACCGGTATCACCTTCGTGAGTTTTGTAGGCTTCGATTATAGCCTGCTTTTCGTCCTTTGTGATCATAGTGTTTATCCACCTTTTTAAATATTTACTCACCTAAAGGCATGGCATACGGCGGGTGAATAGTAGGCATAAGCCCTTTCCCCGTAAACCGAGCCAATGGCGGCATCTTCGTTATTATATCAGTATCCTTGAAAAATTGCAAGGGTTATGAAATATGTTTACGAATATTTAATAATTTTACTGTATATGAATTTGCCGTTTATTCTGTGAAATATGACCGAAAGATCGGTTCAAGCTTTGCTTTTGCAGTCTCTTCCACCGTGTACACATCAACGGTACTGCCGCTTGCCGCTTCTGCCAGAGCTGTTCTTGTTTTCAAGTAAAGATCGGGATAGCTGTCGGCATAATAATCGGTAAAATCTGTTGTTTGCACACCGCTTTTAACACCGCAGATATAATCCAGCATATTTAAGGTATCCGAATCCCGAAGCGAATATAATATCAGCTCATTGTAATAAGCATCTGTCAGATATCCGCCATAGGAAGCTGCATTCAGCCCTTCAAGAGCATAGAAGAGCTTGGATGAATTGCTTGCTCCCGCATAACAAACGAGAACCGAATGGTTTTCGTCCATGTATGCGGTATAGCTTTGGCTTGCCGTATTTGTTTTTGGAACGGGAAGTATACACCAATCATCCTTTAAAAATTTAACCTTTTCCGTATCTCTTACGGTGCCAAGATAAAACAGGGAAGAGCCTTGTGTGAAATCTGCTGTATCGTTTGATATTTTTCCGGCAGCGTTAAGAGAGCGAAGCAATTCCAAAACATTTTGAGAGTTTTCGTTTGCAAAGGAAACAGCGGGCGTGGCTTTATGAGAAGATGAAATATAATCAAGTCCCGCAGATTTAAAACAAACATTGGCTGTTGTTTCATTGCTTTTAGTGCTGAGAATGAAATTTTCTTCATTTGCGGCAGTGCTGTTTCTTGACATTTCGATAAGCTTATCCCATGTCCATTCTCCCGATGTAACATCCTTATAGGGCATTTTCATACCCGCTTGTTTCAAAAGTGTTCTGTTTACATAAATGCAATAATAGCTGGGGATATCCTTATTGAAATCTCCGTAAACGGCATAAGAATCATTTGAATGAGCCGATTTTTGCATAAGATTATAGTTAAACCAAGCTGCAGAAAAATCAGAGTTGGGAAGAGCCGTGGTATTTAAAAGTATACCTTTTGCCGCATACTTGGAAAGATCCTTTGCCGGAATTACAAAAAGATCCGCAAATCCTATGCCGGCAAGCATATTGTAATATGCTTCGGTCAAAAGATCCTCGCTGTTCTGTGAAAACTGGTTCAAGGCTGTTGAATATTTCTTTTCAAACATCCTGTTGCGCTGAACAAGGTTGTAGGAATAAACGGTGCTTTCGTCTTCCGGAACAACCTTCATATCCGTTGATGAAAATACGGTTATACCCTTTTCGGATAAGGAAATATCTTCAAGAGAATTAAGGGCTTCCACGGCCTTTTTTTTCATTGAATCTGTATCTGTTGTAACAACACTTATTTTATCAAGGGTGGGATCTTTTTTCTCTTGACGGACATCTTCCTTTTTTGAACATGCGTTAAGGGATAAAAGTGCCAGCGCCAATATTAAGCATAAAAATTTTTTCATTATAGTTTTCTCCATTTTGGAAAATCAAGACCGTCTTCGGATGACGGTCTTAATATTATACCCTTATAAAACTTCCCAAACCGTTTATTGTGATATCACTTTCATTGCCAACATAAACAGCAGAGGTTTTGGAATTGTAATGGGCAAGAATATTACCGTTTTCGGCAATGAAAAAGCTTCCGTTAACTGTGGTTTCGCTTCCGTCGGTATACATCCAATTCCCGTCATCGTCTACCATAAGATAGCCACCGTTTTCATTCATCCAGGTCCCGGAAAAAAGGGAAACATCATAGCTGGGAATACTGTCTGTTTCCTCTTCTTTTTGAGTTTCTTCCTCTTTTTCGGTTTCTGTTTCTTCCTCTTTTTCCTCTTTTTCTTTGGTTTCCTTTTCCTTTTTGGTTTCTTTTTTGTCAGTTTCACTGTCCTTTTTGGCTTCGGTTGTATGCTCTTGAGTTGTTTCATTTGCTTCCTTATTGCTTTTTTTAGAGCATGAGATCAAGGTAAAACAAAGGGCAAATGCCAAAAGCACAGTAAGCAATATTCTAAGAGTTTTCATGTTTTTTTCTCCTTTTATCTGTTGTTATCAGCCTGTTTACACAGAGCATAAGAATTAAGGTGAATGCCGCAGTAATTATATGCTTTGAAAAGCCGCCAATTATACTCATAATTTCTTTAAATGTCAAAGCAACGGCACCGTAGTCTGCCTGTTCCATTATACCGCTTACGGTAATCTTGCAAAATATCGCTTCCTGTACCAGAGAAACAAGCATGGGAAGTGCACAAACGATAAGTGCAAGCCAAAATACGCGGGATATTCTTTTAGGTCCGGGGAATCTTGAAATTACAAACAGAAGAAGGATCACCGTTATGTCAAGACAAAGACTTACAATCAGCGAGTATATATATTCTCTGAGTTCTCTGTTACTGAAATTTGCATTGGTCACCGTATAATTCAAGAGCTCTCCGAAACGGGAAATAATAAGAGAAATAATACCTGCAGCCGTAAAGGGCAGGGACATTTTCAAACTGTAATTATCGAATACGGTGATCAATACCCCGTAAAGTATTGATTTGTGAAGTATTGATATAAGCCAAAGTGTTATTTTTAAAACATTACACAAAGCTTCTTTTGTAAAATCTCCTGCATTATGACTGTATAAAAGCATAAGCGGGATATAAAGGATATGAAGTATCAGAAGTATTGCCGATGCTGATATCAGCAATCGACGGCGGAATTTTAAATTTTCGGGCAATATTAACATCTTTACACCATTAATTTCGTTATTACAATTATATAATAACATTTTTTTCGTGCGGTATATTACAAAAATGTAAATATTCTGCCCGTATTGGCAAATTTGTATACATTTACCCGTTTACAAAGCGCATAGATGGTGATATAATAAAAAAAGTGTGAAATTTTTATATTTACATATATTTTTAGGAGGAATAAACATGGCAAGAAAAATGATTTCCATGGACGGTAATACCGCTGCGGCTCATGTAAGTTATGCGTTTACCGAAGTTGCAAGTATTTACCCCATTACTCCGTCCAGCGTTATGGCGGAGCTTACCGACTCTTGGTCTGCAACAGGACTCAAGAACATTTTCGGTGATGAAGTAAAGGTTATGGAGATGCAGTCTGAGGCAGGTGCGGCAGGTACCGTACACGGTTCCTTGGCAGCAGGTGCTCTCACAACCACATTTACCGCTTCTCAGGGTCTTCTTTTGATGATCCCCAATATGTACAAGATCGCAGGTGAATTGCTTCCTTGCGTTATTCATGTTTCCGCGCGTTGTGTAGCGTCTCACGCTCTCAACATTTTCGGAGACCATTCCGATGTTTATGCATGCCGTCAGACCGGTTTTGCAATGACAGCTTGTTCCAATCCTCAGGAAGTTATGGACCTCGGTGCAGTTGCACACCTTGCTACCATCAAGGGCAGAGTTCCCGTTCTTAACTTCTTTGACGGTTTCCGTACCTCTCATGAGATCCAGAAGATAGAAGCATGGGATTACGACGATCTTGCAGAAATGGTAGATAAGGACGCTATTGCTGCATTCAGAAAGAGATCTCTTAACCCCGAACATCCCGTTCTCCGCGGTTCTGCTGAAAACGGCGATATCTTCTTCCAGCACAGAGAAGCATGTAACAAGTTCTATGATGAATTCCCTGCAATTGTTGAGGAATACATGGATAAGGTTAATGCAAAGATCGGTACAAACTACAAGCTCTTCAATTACTACGGTGCTTCCGATGCAGAAAAGGTTATCGTTGCAATGGGCTCTATCTGTGATGTAGCAGAAGAGGTTATTGACTACATGCTTGCAAAGGGCGAAAAGGTTGGTCTTGTTAAGGTTAGACTTTACAGACCTTTCGTTGCTGCTAAGTTTGTTGAAGCTCTTCCCGAAACAGTTAAGAAGATTGCAGTTCTTGACAGAACAAAGGAACCCGGCTCTCTCGGTGAACCTCTTTACCTTGATGTTGTTACATCTCTTGCAACACAGGGTGTTGCTGTTAAGGTTGTTGGCGGCCGTTACGGTCTCGGTTCAAAGGATACTCCTCCCTCCAGCATCTTTGCAGTATTTGAAAATCTTGATCTTGATGCACCCAAGAACAACTTCACAATCGGTATCGTAGACGATGTTACCGGACTTTCACTTCCCGAACATGACTGCCCCGATACTGCTAATGAAAGCACTATCAGCTGCAAGTTCTGGGGCCTTGGCGGTGACGGTACTGTTGGTGCTAACAAGAACTCCATCAAGATCATCGGTGATAAGACCGATAAGTATGCACAGGCATATTTCCAGTATGACTCCAAGAAGACCGGTGGTGTTACAATTTCTCACCTTCGTTTCGGTGATAAGCCCATCAAGTCTCCTTACTATATCACAAAGGCAAACTTTGTAGCTTGCCACAATCCTTCCTACATGGTTAAGGGTTATGATATCGTTCAGGATGTTAAGCCCGGTGGCACATTCCTTCTCAACTGCCAGTGGACTCCCGAAGAGGTTGAATCCCACCTTCCCGCAAAGGCTAAGAAGTATATTGCAGAGAACGATATTCAGTTCTACATTGTTAACGCTATAGACAAGGCTCGTGAGATCGGTATGGGCAAGCGCACCAACACCATTCTCCAGTCTGCATTCTTTGTACTTGCTAAGATCCTTCCCATCGATGCAGCTATCGAATATATGAAGGCTTATGCAAAGAAGTCCTACCTCAAGAAGGGTGAAGCAGTAGTTGAAATGAACTACAAGGCAATCGATGCAGGTGCAGAAGCACTTGTAAAGGTTGAAGTTCCCGCTTCCTGGAAGGACGCAACCGATGACGCAGCAGCAGCAGATGTTTGCGGCGACCGTGAAGAGCTTGTTCGCTTTGTAAAGGAAGTTGTTCTTCCTGTAAACAAGATGGGCGGAGACAAGCTTCCCGTTTCCAAGTTTGTTGAATATGCAGACGGTACATTCCCTCAGGGATCCTCTGCTTACGAAAAACGCGGTGTTGCAGTTGATGTTCCCGTATGGTATGCTGAAAACTGTATCCAGTGTAACTCTTGTGCATTTGTTTGTCCTCATGCTACAATTCGTCCTTACGCATTAACAGCAGAAGAAGCAGCAAACGCTCCCGCAGTTACCAAGTATACCGAAAAGCCCGTTATCAAGACAGACTACAAGTTTACAATGGCTGTAAGTCCTCTTGACTGTATGGGTTGTACACTTTGTGTTAAGGCTTGTCCCGTAAATGCAAAGGGTGAAAAGGACGGCACCGGCAAGAAGGCTCTTGAAATGGTTCCTCAGGCTACTCAGCTTGAACAGCAGGCAGCTTTCGATTACTGTGTTGCAAATGTTTCCGAAAAGAAAGAGCTTATCAACGCTACCATTAAGGGCAGCCAGTTCAAGCAGCCCCTCCTTGAGTTCTCCGGTTCTTGTGCAGGTTGTGCTGAAACTTCTTATGCAAGACTTATCACACAGCTCTTCGGTGAAAGAATGTACATCTCCAATGCAACAGGTTGTTCCTCCATCTGGGGCGGTTCCGCACCTGCTACACCTTACACCGTAAACCGCGAAACAAAGAAGGGTCCCGCATGGGCTAACTCACTCTTTGAGGATAACGCAGAGCACGGTCTCGGTATACACCTCGGTCAGAAGGCTATTCGCGAAAGACTTATCGCTAAGGTTGTTGATATGGCTGCTTCCGATAAGGCTTCCGACGAATTCAAGGCAGCTGCTGATGCATTTGTTGCAACAAAGGATAACGGCGAAGCAAATGAAGCTGCAGCTAAGGCTCTTGTTGTTGAACTTGAAAAGGCTGCAGAAGCAGGTTGTCCCACAGCTCCCGAAGTTCTTGCTGAAAAAGACTACCTCGCTAAGAAGTCCACATGGATCTTCGGTGGTGACGGTTGGGCTTACGATATCGGTTTCGGCGGTCTTGATCATGTTATTGCAAGCGGTGAAGATGTAAACATCATGGTATTCGATACCGAAGTTTACTCCAACACAGGCGGTCAGGCTTCCAAGGCTTCTCAGACCGGTCAGGTTGCACAGTTTGCAGCGGCAGGTAAGGCAATGGGCAAGAAGGATCTTGCAGCAATTGCTATGTCATACGGTTATGTTTATGTTGCACAGATCGCTATGGGCGCTGATATGAATCAGACTCTCAAGGCACTCAAGGAAGCTGAAGCTTACAACGGTCCTTCCATCGTTATCGCTTATGCACCCTGCGAAATGCACGGTCTTAAGGGCGGTATGACCAACTGTCAGGTTGAAATGAAGAAGGCAGTTGAGGCAGGCTATTGGCAGATGTTCAGATATAACCCCGCACTCAAGGCAGAGGGCAAAACTCCCTTCACCCTTGATTCCAAGGAGCCTACAGGCGATTATATCGAATTCATCAAGTCTGAAACCCGTTACAGCCGTCTTGCAGCTCAGTTCCCCGAAAGAGCAGATGAGCTCTTCAAGAAGGCTGAAGCAAACGCAAAGGCTAAATACGAAAGACTCACCAAGCTCGCGGCTCTTTACGAATAAGAGGGCATCGGTCCACACGAATTACAGGGTATGAAGTTTACTGTTAATTGAAGCTTCATTGCCCAAGGTGAGGCTTTAACTGATAGAATTAAGCAGAGAATTTCATTTGAAGTTCTCTGCTTTTCATTTTGCAACAAAAAAGGAGCTGCCTCAAATGCGTTTTCTTCACATTTAAGACAGCTCCTTTGAAATATTCGGTTGTTTATTCAAAATCCTCTTCGCTTGCAGTATCATCTATAAGAACTTCGATTTCGTCTGCTGCATCTGTTTCATCAAAATCATAAAGTCCGTCTACAGCGGCAAGCATATTCTTAAACTGCTTGTCCTCTTTAACTGCCTGAATGGTGAGTATTGTACCTGTTATACCGCCTAAAAGACCAATGAAAAGAAATGTTTTTGAAATACTCTTTTTCTTTGCCCAAAGAACGATAAATACGGTAAGGAAGGTAATAGACTGTACTAAAAATGCAATTCCTGCGAATAATTTTGTTTTCTTCAACATATTCCGATTCTCCTTTTATAATAATTAACTGTTTGCGTTTTGTTTGAGGTAAGCGTTAATAAATCCGTCTATTTCTCCGTCCATAACCGCCTGAATATTACCGTCTTCATAGCCTGTGCGGGTATCCTTGGCAAGGGTGTAAGGCATAAATACATAGCTTCGGATCTGTGCGCCCCATTCAATATTGGTTTTATTACCCTGTATATCTTCAATTTTTTCAAGCTTTTCGCGTTCCTTGATTTCAAGGAGCTTGGATTTAAGCATTTTTAACGCTGTTTCCTTGTTCTGGAGCTGGCTTCTTTCTGTTTGACAGCCAACAACTATACCTGTAGGTATGTGAACTATACGGATAGCAGAGTCGGTTTTGTTTACATGCTGACCGCCGGCACCGCTGGAACGGTGAGCTGTTATTTCAAGGTCTTCATCACGAAGCTCGATGCTTGCATCGTCGTCAAATTCAGGCATTACTTCAACGGAAGCAAAGGATGTGTGGCGGCGTCCCGAAGAATCAAAGGGAGAAACACGAACAAGACGGTGTACTCCGTTTTCGCTTTTCAGATAACCGTATGCGTTTTCCCCTTCAACCATTATGGTTGCACTTTTAAGACCTGCTTCTTCACCGTCAAGCCAGTCAAGAAGCTTAACATTAAATCCGTGCTTTTCGCCCCAACGGGTATACATACGGTATAACATAAGCGCCCAATCCTGCGCCTCTGTACCGCCTGCACCGGGATGGAAGGAAACTATGGCGTTGTTTCTGTCATATTCTCCGGAGAGCAATACTTCTATCTTCATTTGCTCTGTAAGCTCGTTTAGAGATTTCAACTCAGATTGAACCTCTTCAACCACGGATTCGTCATTTTCATCGATACCCATTTCGCAGAGAACAAAGGTATCCTCATGCTTGGTAACCAAACCCTGGTATTTTTCTATTTTACTTTTTACTGCCTTCTGGCGTTGAAGTATCTTTCCCGAATTCTCCTGGTCATTCCAGAAATCGGGCTGTGATGTTTTTTCGTCTAATTCTGCAAGCTCAGCTTTAAGCTCATCTATTCTTAATGCTGAACCCAATTCTGCTATTTCGGGCTCTATGGCATTAAGGGATCGTTTTGCTTCTTCAAGTTGGATTATCATTATTCCTCCAAAAAGTCTTAATCAATGTATTATTATAATATTATACGCTATTTCTTTGAAATTGTAAACACCCTAAATGCTTGTTACGGGGTAAAAATCAAAAATTTTTGTTTCAATTTTCGAATCGGCCTCGGTTACAAGGGCCTGAAGCACCTTGCAAACGGGAAATTCTGTGTAATAATGACCTGCCTCTATTACAGTGAAATTCTTTTCATGAGCATCAAGCAGGGTATTGTAGCTCATTTCCCCCGTGATGTACGCGTCCGATATTTCACAGGCTTTTTGCCAAAAATCCTTACCGCCTCCGCCAAGTAATGCAACCTTTTTGATTTTTTTGTTTCCTTTAATATAATTAAGGGTGGGGCAACCAAGGATATGCTTTACAAATAAAGCGAACTCATTGGCAGCCATTTCATTTGAAAGCTCACCCGTTCTGCCCATTTCTTCAAAGGGTTCTATGTTTGAAAGGCCCAAAAGAGAAGCCAATGCATCGTTAACTCCGCCTTCAACCGTGTCTAAACGGGTATGAAAGGAGAAAACGGATATATCCGCCTTGATAAGCGAAAGAATTTTTTCATCCGTTATACCCTTGATCGGTTTGAAAATCATAGGATGATGGGTGAGGATAAGATCATATCCACCCTTTATTGCTTCGGTTACCGCTTGGGTAGTAACATCAAGGGAGATCAAAACTTTCCTTACTTCTTTATTACAGGAAATAATCATTCTTCCATCATTATCCCAATCTTCGCTGAGCTCCGGAGATATCCTGTTGTTTAAATAAGCATACAGCTCTTTTACATTCATTTTAAAAAATCTCTCAATTCTTTTATTATTCTTTCCTCGTAAGAGGTGTCAATACCTGCTGTACTTTTACCCTTTATTATGGTTGTGTACTGATCGGTAATTTTTTTGATATGTTCATGGAAAAGAGGAGTCTTTTTTTCGGCATTGAGCTTGCCGCAAAGCAAATGGGCATCATTCCATTCTCTTTTGATCCCGTCATATCTTGCAACAATGATTTCATAAAGACGGTCATCTGTGCATAATTCCTCGTCTACTATATTATATCCGTTTTCCAAAAGCTCTTTTCTGAGTACATTTTGTTTTGTCATAGGCTGCAGGATGAGCAAAGGGGAGCTGCATTTTGTGTATTCGGAGGCAGAAAGGATCTTCCAGATAAGATCTCCGCCCATACCGCAGATAACAATATTATCCGGTCTGTATTTTTCGATACCGTATAAACCGTCTGTTTTTATTACTTTTATAACATTTGTTAAAGAGTGCTTTTTTATATTTTCCCTTGCCTTTTCACAGGGACCTTCATTTATATCGGCGGCTACAACCCCGGAGGCGATATTATTCTCTATAAGATAAATAGGAAGATATGCGTGATCGCAACCGACATCTGCAACATATGCGCCTTTTTCCACAAAAGAAGAAGCACACAGCAGTCTTTTATTAAGAGTATTATTCATCATTTTACAAAAACAGGCGGGCTTTTAGCCCGCCGTTCTTACTTATGCCTTCTTAGAAGCCAAAAAGCTGTTGATCTTTTCAACGAGCGCGTCTGCATCCTGACCGTGAACTGCACAAGCCATTTCAATGCTTTCGCCGCGAGATGCGGGGCATCCGAGACAATGCATGCCTATTTCAAAAAAGAACTGAGCTGTTTCGTTGTCAAAATCAAGAACATCGCCTACTATAGAATCTCTTGTTACTTCCATTTTTATGGTTCCTTTCATATAGAAAAATCATTTATATTATATATTACTTACAATTAGTTGTCAATACCTATTCTGCTATTGTTTTTTCTGTATTCAGAAGGAGTTTTACCCATCCTTTTTTTAAATATACGGTTAAAATGGTCTGTATTCTGGAATCCTGCTACCTCCGCAATTCGGTTGATCTTGAGGTCCGAATTCAAAAGAAGGGAAAGACACACATCGAATTTAATTTCTCTGAGTATATCGGTAAAGGTAAAACCGGTAGAGCTTCTTATCAGTTTGCTTACATAGGGAACCGTGTAGTGAAATGCAGAAGCAAGGCTTTCAAGAGTTACCGTTCTGTAATTATTTTGTATATAAGTAAGAATTTTTATTATCTGCTCGCTTTTTGTTATTTTTGTTGCAGATATTTCATGAGTTTTTGCATCTGAAGAATTAATGTATCCTATCAGTGCAAGTATAAGATTTGATTTTATAAGCTCCGAATACTTTTCGGGATTGACCTCCTCTGCTATCAGTGCGGAGATTATACTGTATATATTTGGATTGGCAAAATGCTTGAACCTGATATAGGAAGAGCTGCTTTCTCCCCAAATTCCGTTGGCAAAGAATTTTGAAAGCAATCCGTCAAACTGGGAAACTCTGTGGAAATTTGTTATAAGAGTACCTTTTTCGATTGCAAATACCGGTACAATACTTTCCTCGGCAGTAACTATGGAATAGGGTGTTGCGGGAGAAAGAAATATAAAATTTCCTACAGAAAGAAGGTTTTCCGAATTTCCTGCATTTACGGTTGCTTCACCCTTACAGACGCAAATTATATCAAAGGTGTTATGTACATATATATATTTGGAAGAATCGGGAGTTGTTTTGTAGATGTGTATCCCCTGAGAAAGTTCCTTTATATTATCCGATTCTGCATTGCTTTCTGAAAGAACCTGTAAAATGTTGTTTGTGGGATTTGGTGAAAGCGTATGATAATCGCTGTATGATATTGCAAGTTTGTTTTGCACGGCGGTTTTCTGCCTTTCTATATAATAAATTTAGTATACATTTTATTTGTTTCATTGCTGTTAACAAAAAATGTCGCTTTTTGAAATTAAATATGCACAGTAAAATCTCTTGAAACACCCCGTTATGTTTATATGTGTACAAAAAATTACGGAATATTGTATTTTTGTTAATAAAGACGAAATTGCTTGTACAAACATATACAAATTCAACAATAGGGGACAATAAAAGTCGGTTTTTTAAATTAAATACCAACATTTGATTTTATTTTGCTTCATGCTATAATGAACTCAAAGAAAAAGGAGGTTGATATTATGACCAAAAGAATTATTTCATTCATTTGCGTTGTTGCAATGCTTGCTTCTATGTGCGTAGTTAGTGCCAGTGCATTAACAATTGATTCCGCACTTTCAGCAAACTGGAACGCAATGGGAGTTAAGTACTCCACAAGAACAAAAACACCTATTATTGATTCTGACACCAATGCAGTTAAAACCCAGAACTTTAAGTTCAATGCAACTGCTGACGGCGGTATCGATATGGGTATCCCCACTTACAATGATTTCCCCGGTGCATACGGTGCTTCCGTAATCACAAGCAAGAACAAGACCGATCTTGCAGATCTTTCTATCGAGATCGATCCCGACAACTTCGATTTCCAGCAGGACTCTCTTACCATTGCTAACACCGTCGGTATCATCTGGTCCGAAGATCCTATCGAAAACATCGACGGTCTTGCAACTGCAGATGCTACAGCATTTAACGGCCTTCGTCACCTCATCCCTTCCAAGAAGGATAGTGATGCCTTTGAACTCGGTGTTCCCGTAGCTAAGGCTAAGGCTGAAGAAATTTCCGGTAAGGCTCTTTATGTTGGTATTACCAATGCTAACCCTGCAAATGCAGGCACAAAGGTTGCTTCCAATGTAAACATCGTTTACTTTGACGGTCACTACATCAACAAGAATGACGGTCACCCCGGCTACAGATGGACATTTACAGCAAGAAATGGTAACGGCCCTCTCGGCGACCATACACCTATTGCTACAAACTATGAAGAATTAGACCTTTCCGAAGGTCTTAAGATCACAATCAAGGAAGATGTTGAACTTGGTTACATAGTAAACATTAACGGTAAGGATTACTATGAAGGCAAGAGCATAGCTTACTTCCCTGATGCAGATGTAAACGGCAAGTCTCATACTGCTATAACTGATGACGATGTTGATAACAAGACTGATGTTTACACCACATCCATGACCTATGCAAGAGAAAGCATCGACCTTACAGGTCTTAAAGAAGCAGGTCAGGGTTATCTTACAGTTGGTGTAACCGGTATCAATGATTCCGGTATGACTCACGGTACAGATATCGTTATCAAGAAGATCAACACCAAGACTCCTTCTACATGGAAGGGCGAACCCGCTTGCTA
>JAFYPJ010000043.1 GCA_017547545.1 Clostridia bacterium
CTATGGGTGCTGCTATGTATGCGTCATTTTGCATGGGAACAACACTTTCTGATATCAAAAAATCTATTTCCTACAAATAATAACTCAAATTTTGAATAAAACAATAAATTCTCCTTATAATAACCAAAAAAGGAGAATTTTTTTATGAAAGAGAAAAAGCAGGATGCCCTGGATTATTCAAAGGATGAATTCTTAACCAATCCTGTTGCATCGGTAAATGATATAACCGGTTATGTTCAACGAATTCCGGATGCTATCGAAAGGGCAGAGAGTATTGCTGAAATTTCAAGCGTACCGGTTGACAGTCTTGATAAAAAAGCAGCTTTGGGAAAGAAGCTTGCATGTGACAAAAGTGAAGTTATCAATAAAAAGGATTAAATTTAAATTGTGACTTTTTATTTTAGTAAAAAGTCACAATTCTTTATATTAAGTTTAAATTGTTTTCTAAAAAAGGTTACAAATGAGGAATATAATATATATTTGAAGCGAGGAAAAATAAACTTTATAAGGAGATTAAAATGAAAACCACAACAAAGGTACTTGTATTACTCATGGTGTTTGTGATGCTTTTAGGTATAATTCCTTTCAATGCATTTGCGGCAACCACCTATACCGTAACACTCAAGTGCGGCCCTGAGGGTGCAGGTACTGCTACTAAAACATTGACTAAAACAGCAGGACAAAACCTGAGCTTACAGTATACAAATTCAGGTATAAAATCAGCTTACGGTATGTATCCGAGCAGCGGCGGCAGCGGCTTTGGAGCACAGCGTGTGTTCATTGAATGGAACACAGAAGTTAATGCCAACGGTAAAGGTGTAGGTAAGGCATACCGCAATGTATATAATGTGGATGCAAATGTTACCCTTTATGCTGTTTGGGGCTTTGAAATTCAGTATAACGCAGACGGCGGTATATTCCCTGCAACAGGTAACGATATTTTCTTAAAATATGTTGCGGATTGTGATGATAATAACTATCAGAATCCCAAAACACTCTACGGAAACTTTGATTTACCTGAAGGAGCATATGCTCCTACCAAGGAAGGTTGCCGCAGAAGAACTATGTCCAGCGGTGCGGATTTCTACGGTCTTCTTAACGCGGATATGAGCTTCTTTACCACAGAAACATCGGCTCAGAATCTTACCATTCCTCCAACAGGCGGTAAATTACCCTGGTCGGTATTCCATACAACAACATCTGCTCACGGTAATACCGCAGTAGAATTTTATGCTATATGGGAACCTTCTGTTACATATCACCCCAACACCGGTTCCGGTAATGCATACAGCGAGTATCTCACATGGGATTGGGGTCCCCTCCATTGTTATGACAGCTATTATGTAAAGAGCAATACCTTCTCAAGATCGGGTGCAGTCTTCAAGGGTTGGAATACCAAGCCCGACGGAACAGGAGTTTCTTATTCTGCTGGACAGAATATTGGCGGTCAGCGTTCCAACTCTGATCCTATTACCCTCTATGCACAGTGGTCTGACGGATCCTATGTAACACCCGCAAAGAAATATACCATGACCTTTGATGTTAATGGCGGCTTTATGATGGCAGGTACCACCTACCAGATCGAATACGGTCAGAATTTCGGCGAAGCTATGGGTATAAACATGCCTACACCCTACCGTTCAGGTTATAATTTCCTGGGCTGGTACTGTGAAAAATATAATTATTGGTTGAATACTGTAGATAATATGGGTGTAAAGGATGATCTTACCTTTGTTGCTCAGTGGGAATCTGCGGTTCCTACCTACACTCTTACCTTTAATACAGACGGAGGAACAATGCCTTCAGGCTTTAAAACCTCCTATACCTTCAAAGAAGGCGAGAGATTTAATACAGTTATAAACGGTTTCCCCATTCCTACAAAAGCAGGATATATCTTTAGCGGATGGAAGCTTATTTCCGAATCAAATCTTGTTGTTTGGACTACCTCCTTCGGTGACCAGACATTTACTTACGGAGAAAATATAACCATTATAGCAGTTTGGGCAGAGGATCCCAATTACATTCCTCCTCCCGAACCTCACAATGTAACCTTTATGCTTAACGGCGGTACAATGCCTTCAGGTTTTTCAACAAGCTACATTGTATATGATAATGAGGATATCGAAGAAAGCATAGGCGGTTTCCCCGTTCCTACAAAAACAGCTTATCTTTTCAAAGGCTGGAAGCTTTCTGTTGACAGCTCCGTGACCTGGACAGACTCTTTTGAAGGTCAGAGCTATACCTACGGAACCGACATCGTACTTTTTGCAATGTGGGAAGAGGATCCTGATTATGTTGCTCCTCCCGAACCCCGCAATGTAACCTTTAATGTTAACGGCGGTACAATGCCCAAAGGCTTTGCAACCACTTATGTAGTTTACGATAATGCAAGTATTGCAGAAAGCATAGGCGCTTTCCCCGTACCTACAAAGTTAGGATATATCTTTGACGGTTGGCAGCTTTCTGTTGACAAATCGGTAATATTCACAGATTCCTTTGGCGATTTATGCTATATCTACGGTGTGGATGCAACTCTTACTGCACTTTGGTCTGTAGATCCCAACTATGTTCCCCCCACAACACCCTTTACCGTAACCTTTAATGCAAACGGCGGTGTTATTGACGGACAGCTTAATTACAGTATTTGTGTAGGTCAGACCTATAAGTCTGTTATTACATCTACTCCCAAGATAGTAAGAGACGGATATAAATTTGTTGGCTGGCGCTGTTCGGGAACCGATTATATCCTTGACCTTAATGACATCTTTGTATATGAAGCAAATGTTACCTTCAAAGCACAGTGGGAAGCGGTTGATCCCAACGGTATATTTATAATGACTCTTGATCCCAACGGCGGTACAATGCCTGCAGGATACTCTACAACCTATGAATTCAGACTTAATCAGAAATTTATTGATGTAATCGGCGGATATCCCGTACCCACCAAAGCAGGCTGCACCTTTAACGGCTGGCTTCGTGAGGATTGGCCAAATGACCACCATTGGACACAAGGCTGGGGATCACAGCCCTATAGCTTCGGTCACGATGTTACGCTTATTGCACAGTGGATAGAAAATTGCAGCCATAGCTACTATCAGTCCGGATATATTGCAGCATCCTGTGATGTTGACGGTTATACAGCGTATACCTGTTCCAAGTGCGGTGCTGTTAGAACAGATGTTATTACCGCAACAGGCCACTCATACGACAACGGTGTTGTAACAAAAGCTGCAACCTGTACCGATAAGGGTGTAAGAACCTATACCTGTGCCAATAATTCAGCACATACCTATACTGTTTCTGTTTCAGCTCTCGGACATCAGTATAAGGAAGCAATCAAGGTTAATAATTTGGAACCTACCTGTGAAGCAGACGGTGGCTATGATATGGCAGTTTTCTGCGGCAGATGTAATGTGGAGCTTACAAAAACTCATTATACTGTATCTGCTACAGGTCACAGCTATGGTGAATGGAGTGTATACAAAGAAGCAACTACCGTAGAAGCAGGTGAAGAGAGAAGCTACTGTACAAACAGCGGTTGTACAAGCTACCAGTCCCGTGAGATCCCCAAGCTTGAGGTTGTTGTAACTGCACCTATACTCACTGTTAACAATAAGATAGTAAGCATTACAAGTGCTGATGATATAACCGAGCTTGCTTATGCAACAGGTATTTATGATTCCTATGCAGAGCTTGAAAATGCAGATGACTGTATGTTCTTCGGTGCGGCTTATATCGGAAGCAACAGCTCAAACGGTATATTCAACATTGAGCTTGAAGCAGGTACATATACCTTCTATACTCTCATGAGCGACGGAAGCGAATATCTCCTTATTGCAGAAGTTGAAGAAGCAGTAGTTGAACCTGATGAACCCGAAATTCCCAAAGAAAGAGCGTCTGTAGATGTTGACGGTGTAACCATTACTGTAAGCGGACTTGTTGATATCAACGATGTGTTTATCGCTAAGGGTGTTTACTCTACATACAGAGAGGTTAACACCAATAAGATCGTTCGAGCTACTCAGTCAAGAGTTAACGAATCAGGTGAATATTCCTATAATGTTCCCGGCAGCGGTAATTATACAGTATGTGTAAGATTTAATGACGGCGGTATAGAGTTCCTCTATCCCGTAGTTGATGTAGCTGAGCCTACCTTTACAACCAACGGTCTTCAGTTGACCATTGGCGGTCTTGAGGGAATCAAGGTTATTCGTACCGCTATGGGTGAGTATACCAGCGTTTCCCAAATCAAGAAGGCGCAAGGTAACCGTGCATTTACTGCAAAGTATATCACCAATCCCGATGCGTATATGGTTCAGTACAGAGAAACTGCAACCTATACAGTAGCAATTTGTTATGCTAACGGTTATACAGTTATTGCAACTGTTGATATTGCAAAGAAGATTCCCGTCTTTGAACAGGAGGGTAATACAGTTATCTTTAGCGAGCTTGACGGTCTCAAAGTTGTAAGATATGCAATGGGTGAGTATTCAACATCTACTCAGATCAAGGCAGCTGCAGGCAGCAAGGCAATTCAGCCTAAGTCTATAGTTGACGGCAAGATAACCGTAACTCTCAAAAATGCAGGTACCTATACATTCTGTGTACAGTTTGATGACGAATCCTACAATTATTACACTGTAACGGTAGAGTAATTACAGACTACTTTAAATTAAACTTAACAGAGAACGGTTTTTAATTCCGTTCTCTGTTTTTGTTTTAATGTACTGAAAGTAGTATACATGAATTTGAAACTTTGTTTCAAAACTATTGACAAATCATTGAAAATGATTATAATAAAAATGAAACAAAGTTTCAATTCATGTGAGGTGAACAAAATGGGTGAATATAAAACCGAACAAAGAAAACAACTGATTGAATTTATGACAAAATACTCCGAGCTTTCGTTATCGGTAGACGGTTGGGTAGAAAAAATGAAAAAGGAGCTTCATGAATCCTTTATCCCTTCAAGAAGTACCGTATACCGTACCATGCTAAAGCTTGAAAAGCAGGGAAGGGTTATCCGTTGTGTGGAAGGTGCTTCTCATACATGCAATTATCAGATTGCAGTATGTCATGAACATCACCATCACCTTCATTTGAAATGTGTTGGATGCGGAGCTCTTATCCATATGAGTCATGAGGCATCAGAGCTGCTTAATAACACAATTCTTAAAGATAATAATTTCAATGTGGACAAAAATCAAACCGTGATATACGGTCTGTGTGCCGAATGTAAATAAAATAAGGATTTGTAACTATTGAAATAACGGAGGATAAAATGAAAAAAACTTTAGCTTTAATGTGTGCGCTTTTTCTTGTGATTTCGGCTTTAAGTTCATGTTCCGGAGAAAAAATCGCAAAGGATAAAAAAATTGTATGTACAATGTTTCCCCAGTATGATTGGGTTATGGAAATATTGGGCGAAAAGGCAGAAGAATGGGATGTAAGTATTCTTATGCAAACAGGAACCGATCTTCACAGCTTTGAACCTACCGCTGAGGATATAATAATAATCGATCAAAGCGATCTGTTTATTCATGTTGGCGGTGAATCTGACGGCTGGGTGGATGATGTGCTTTCCCAGGTTGAATATGATAAAACAGTTATCAATATGCTTGAGGTGCTTGGAGATGAAGCTATATTGAGTGAGCATGAGCATGAACACGAACATGAACACGACCATGAAGACGAAGCAGCCGAAGGAGAAGAACATGAGCATAATGATGAGCATGTATGGCTTTCACTTCACAATGCAGAGCTTTTGTGCGATGTTATATGTGATTCAGTTTGCGCTATAGATAAGGATAATGCTGATTTCTACAGAAGCAATTATCAGAATTATGCAAACAAAATAGATGAACTTGATCATGAGTATCATGAAACGGTTGAAAACTCGAAACACACCAAACTGTTGTTTGCAGACAGATTTCCTTTTGTGTATATGTGTGAGAATTACGGTATAGAATATTACGCAGCCTTTTCGGGATGCTCAACAGAAAGCCGTGCAGACAGTGAAACAATAAACGGCCTGATAACCAAGCTGGACGAATGGGAGCTTGGCTGTGTTTGTGTTCTTGAAGGCTCGGATCAGGAAATAGCAAAAACGGTTATATCGGGAAGTCATAATAAGGACAGAGATATAATTGTATTTAATTCGCTTCAATCGGTAACTGTAGTTGATATCGAAAAGGGCGCAGATTATCTTGAACTTATGCAATATAATCTTGATGCCTTGAATCAGGCTTTGAATATGTGAGGTGGAATAATGCCGCAGATGATATGTAAAGATGTTTCCTTGGGTTATGATGGAAACGCGATAGTAAATAATTTGAATTTTACGGTTAATACCGGTGATTACCTTTGTGTTGTTGGCGAAAACGGTACGGGTAAAAGCACACTAATCAAAACTCTGCTTGGGTTAAAAGCTCCCTTAAAGGGGAGTATTGAGCTTGGCGACGGTTTGAAGGCCAACGAAATAGGATACCTTCCTCAACAAACTATGGTTCAAAAGGATTTTCCCGCTTCTGTAAAAGAGATAGTTTTATCCGGGGCTCTTAACAAAACCGGATTCCGTCCCTTTTATACAAAGCAGGAAAAGGAGCTTGCTCAAAGCTCTATGGAACGCTTGGGTATTCAAGCTCTTTCAAAGCGGTGTTACCGCGAGCTCTCCGGCGGTCAGCAGCAAAGGGTTCTTTTGGCAAGAGCCTTGTGTGCAACAAGAAAGCTCCTTGTTCTTGATGAACCCGTAGCAGGTCTTGATCCTAAAGCAACTACTGAAATGTATGAGCTGATATATGACCTTAACAAAAACGGCAATACCACGATTATTATGGTATCCCATGATATTTCGGCTGCCATGAAATATGCAAGCCATATACTTCATGTGAGCCGTGAACCCTTATATTTCGGAACTAAAGAAGGTTATTTGAACAGTGAT
This sequence comes from Clostridia bacterium, assembly GCA_017547545.1. Lineage (GTDB taxonomy): Bacteria > Bacillota > Clostridia > Oscillospirales > CAG-272 > RGIG7300. The sequence continues at coordinate 6,941 of JAFYPJ010000043.1, forward strand.
GTTGCTAAAATGTTTATTACAGGGGAGGTCAAGGAATGAATATTGCAGATAAGCTTTCAATGTATTTTCAGTATGACTTTGTAAAAAACGCTTTGGTGGTTGGTATACTGATTGCCCTTTGCTCATCTCTTTTCGGTGCTACTCTTGTTTTAAAACGCTTTTCCTTTATCGGTGACGGATTGTCCCATGTTGCCTTTGGTTCAATGGCAATTGCGGCGATACTTAAATTTACCAATAATATGCTTATAATCCTTCCTTTAACCGTTTTAAGTGCCGTTGTTCTCCTGAGTCTTGGTCAGAATGCCAAAATTAAGGGTGATGCAGCGGTTGCCATGATATCGGTAAGCTCACTTGGATTGGGTTATATGCTGATGAATATTTTCCCTACCTCAAGTAATGTTTCCGGAGATGTTTGCTCCACTCTCTTTGGTTCAACATCAATTCTTACCCTTACAAAAACCGATGTTGTTTTATGCTTTATGCTTTCGGGTGCGGTTATTGTATTTTTCCTGTTATTTTACAACAAGATCTTTTCCGTAACCTTTGACGAAAGCTTTGCGAGAGCAACAGGCATCAGGGCAGGACTTTACAATATACTTGTGGCTGTAATAGTTGCGGTTATAATAGTTGTTGCAATGAATCTTGTTGGCTCACTTCTTACCTCGGCATTGATAATCTTCCCCGCACTTTCCGCAATGAGGGTGTTTAAAAGCTTCAAGTCTGTAATAATATGTTCTGCAATCACCTCGGTTCTTTGTGCAGCAGCGGGAATAATTCTTCATCTGATTACTGCTACTCCCATAGGTTCAACTATCGTTGCCGCTAATTTAGCAGTATTTGCGGTATTCTTTATTTCAGGTAAAATCAGGAGGTAAATATGAAAAAGTTTTTATTGGTATTGATTTCTGCATTATTGATCATTTCTCTTATGTCTTGTGAAAAGAAAAATGAGGAAGAAACAGATAAGACGGGTATAGATGAAATTCCTTTAACCGATGAGGTGGAAACCGTTCTCAATCCTATGGAATATACCCTTTATCAAAATATTTTCTATAATGATATGGCCGCAGATTATGAAGGTAATTCGGTTACCAAAGAGGGAATATTTACTGTAATTAAGGACAAGTTCAGTAATATGGACCGTTATTATGTATGGGGATATTCGGATAATACCCTTTGCTGTGACTGGCAGTGGGAGTTTGTGCCTGAAGATACCTCTGTTCTTCCCGTTCCCGGTTCAAAGGTTAAGGTAAGCGGAACTCTCAATCCTTCCGAGGATGCTTTGGACGGTCATTGGTATACCGGGGCAAGCGTTGAGGTTTTAAGCAATTATACAAATAACGAAGGCATGTATGATCTTACTACCATGTCTCCTACCCTTGCAAGGGTTCAGCTTGCTAATTTGATGAATCATATTGCCGATGTAAGCGGAGTGCAGCTTTCTGTTTACGGCAGAATCCAAACCGGTAATAAGATACAGCACCCCTATTATGATAACAATTGGGAGCTTAATCTTGATTATAACGGTGAATTACCTGCGGTGGGTACATATGTAACCGTAAAGGGTGAGTTGGTTGGTACTGCTATTGAGGATGCAAAGATAAGTGTTAATGAAGTTATAATTGATGAATGATATAACTTTAAAAATTCTTACTTGACATTGTTACGCAAAAACAGTATAATTAAATAAAATAATATATTGTTAGGAGTATTTGTATGAAAAAAATCATAATATGTCTTTTATGTATTGCATGTCTTTTAAGTGTTGCTTCCTGCGGTAAAAAGAACGAAACCGTAAATAAGGATGAAACAAAGAAAGAAACAGAAGTAACCGATATTACCCCTAAGGTTGAATATGTTACCAAGGATGAGCCTGCGGCAAAGGTAAACAAAGTGGTTAATGCCGATGAAATGGAACAGTATAATAAGATATTCTTTGATAAGGACACCTCCTTTGATAATACCGAAATGACCAAAACAGGTATTTTTACAATTCTTTACGATGCATTTTATGCTATGGACCGTTATTATGTATGGGGTTATTCAAGTGACAGCGCAACAGAAGGCTGGCAGTGGGAATTTACCGTTGCAGATCCTTCAACGCTTCCCAAGGTTGGTTCAGAGGTAACCGTAAAGGGTATGTTTGTTGAAAAGGCTGCATCCGAAGACGGAAGCAAAACAAATGTTCCCCTTGACGGCCGTTGGATAGAAAATGCTGATGTAACTGTTGTTTCCGAGTATAATAATTCACTTTGCAAGTACGATCTTACAACAATGAGCCCCATTCTTTCCGCAAGGGTTCAGGTTCCCAACATTGTAAATAATCTTGATAAATTCAATGATAAGATCTGCCTTTATGCAAAGGTTGGTGAAAACAATATGCTTACCTCTACTTATGACGAGCTTTCATGGTCTGTTCATACATTGGAGGGAACATCTCTTCCCGATGTTGGTACTATTGTTACCGTGGTTGGAACATTCAACGAACACGGTCAGTTTATTACTGAAACTCTTAATATAGAAGGTTAAGTTATTTTTAAAAGGACTGCCGGTAAGGCAGTTCTTTTTTGTATTGGAAATAGCTTAATTTCGTGTATTTGTTTGTACTGAATAAAGAGGCGAAACCGGGTGCATCAGTAGTTTTTTTTATTTGGTATAATTTAACTGAAAATCATTAAATTTTTAAGTAATGTATTGCCAAAAAATGTACTTTGTGATATAATAAACCATAAGTATGCGCGGAAAACAGACACCCCGTATTTTGTTTGAATTATTTAATATCGTTTTCCGAAAAAATATACTTAATAAAAATTTTATATAAAGAAAGGAAAAACAATGAAGACACAGAAAAACTTCAAAATGTCGAAGCGTATACTTTCGATATTTATGCTTTTGGCAATGATAGTTGGCATGTTTCCCGGTTTCTCTGTTACTGCAGCTCCTGAAAATGCAGTAAGTACAGAAGTTTCTGATGCCGTAGCAACTGCAGAAGAAACATATACCTGGACCTTCAATGCCAAGAGCGGTACATTTGTTAAAAGCGGTACTGCTTCAACAACCGTTGAGCTTACCAACTTTGCTGTAGCTCCCCAGGTTTTCTATTATGACAATATCTGGCAGGAACTTTGTGTAGCCCGTAGCGGCTATGTTTTCAAGGGTTGGTATTCAAATGCAGCCAGCGGTGCATACAAGATGATCGACCAGTCGATGTGGTATGACAAGACCGGCGATAACCCTCCCGGCGGCGATCCTACCTTCAATGCCCAATGGATGACCGCTACAGGTACAATGACCATGGATCCCAACGGCGGTTACATGATCTACGGTAGTGAGACCTACGATGCATGCAACGGTGCAGAATACTGGCAGATCTTCTATAAGGACTGTCGACTCGGTACCATGCCGATCCCCGAAAGACCCGGTTATAAGTTCTTATATTGGAGCTTTACACATCCCAACGGTGAATTCAAACTGGGCGATAACAGAGTGTATGAAGAAGAGTTTCTGAAAACCAAATACGACTCACGCGGATGGTTGTTCAAGCGTGCCACCAATGATTATACCGGTTATGAAGGTGATTATCAGGGTGAATACGATATTCTTGAGCATTACAATTCGGTTGTTGCCAAGGATCAGACCTTTGTGGCTATATGGGAAGAATGTAATCACGGTGACGGAACTACCTTAGAGTATATCTTCGAGCCTGCAACATGCCTTGAGGACGGCCGCCATTATTACAAGTGCAAGGACTGTGCCTTTATACAGGACGAGGAAGTGATTCCCGCACTTGATCATACTTACGATGCTCACCAGGCACTTGAACCTACCTGTACCGAAATAGGCTGGGAAGCTTACGAGGATTGTTCAAGATGTGATTATACAACTTATGTTGAGCTTCCTGCTACAGGACACAGCCTCGGTCAGCCTTATGACGGCGGAGACGGCTATACATACAGAGAGTGTGAAAATGTTTGCCGCGGTGTTGACTGTCCTTATTATGAAAGAATAGCGAACAAATACACCATTACCTATGTTCTGAACAATGATTCAGCATCAATGCCCGCAGATGCTCCCTGGTATCATATATACGGAACCGAAACTCAGCTTTCTGATCCCGTATACACCAATTACACCTTTAACGGTTGGTATCTTACCAAGGATCTTTCAGGTGATCCTGTAAGTGTATTGAACGCTTCTACTTACTATGCACCTCTTACCCTTTATGCATCATGGACAGGTGCAGAGCTTAATGTTACACTTGATCCCAACGGCGGTATTCTTACTGCTCCGGACGGAACAACTCCCGGTAATGACAATAATGCGGTAATTCCTCACACCAACGGTAAGGCAACAGATATTTCGGATTTCTATACCGTTAGCAGAAAGGGTTATACCTTTACCGGATGGACCGGAGCATCCGACGGTGTTACCATCACCGACGGTATCATTGCTCCTCATGCTGTTTCAGGTAATCTTACTTTAACAGCGCAGTGGACATTAAATGTGTTTGATGTAGTATACATCGATTCCGAAACAGGCGAGGAAATCACAGCGGATTATGTGACTAACTATTCAGACCTTACAGCAGATCATACCTATGCTACCTCCGGTACATGGAATGCTGTAGAGCCTATAAAGACTGGTTACACATCAACTCTTCATTTTACAGAGGATTGCAGTGATACCGCTGTTACAACTATCAACAAAACCTCTATTACAAGAGAGAATTATCCTGAAGAAA
>JAFYPJ010000044.1 GCA_017547545.1 Clostridia bacterium
AAAACAAGCCTACTACCCGTAAAATGACAGCACTTTGTACATCGGATCCCATGCTTGACGGCTTTTATAAATATCTTGAGGATGAACAGATTGCGGTTATATCCCATGTTGCCGATCCGGAAACCTTCTGGGATTATGACCTTGCACCAGAATTTTCTCATATTGAGGGGTGGTTCTACGGAGACGGAACCTTTTTAACAAAGGAGGAGATATATGAGGAGGTAAGACAAACTCTTGTAAAGTTCCCCAATTTAAAGATAACATTCCCCCATTTCTTCTTCCTTTCGGATCATCTTGACGAAGCAAAAAAGCTTTTTGATAAGTATCCTAACTTAAAGCTCGACATTACTCCCGGAAGGGAAATGTACGATAATTTTACCCGCCATCACGAAAAGGCAAAAGAGATATTTAATCAATACAGTAACCGTATCATTCTCGGTACAGATATGACCTCCACTCATTTCCAAGGCGAGCCCGGAGATATGATAGATACCATAACCCGTTTCCTTTCCACAGAGGATGAATTTTCCTATTGGGATTTTGATATCAAGGGTATCGGACTCAGTGAAGAAAAGTGCAGGCAGATCTGCCACAATAATTTCCTATCAAATCTCGGAAATACACCAAAGCCTGTAAATAAAGAAATGCTTAAAGCATATATTGACCGTTTCCAGCCTTTGGTTAAAAACAGGGAAACTGCCGAATTTATTGCAGATTTCTACAAAAAAGAACTTTAAAATGCAATATTGATATAATTCATTAGTGTACATTATGATAACGAAAGCTATCCATAAGAGATTTACAAGTTTTGCAATAATATTTCTGCTTATATTTATAGCTCTTTATATTGAAAACGGATATTTCAATATTACCGGAGCAAAGTACAGAGCATTGATTATTTCAATGGCAGTGCTCATTTTACCGATGCTGTTTTTCTTTACATATCGGTTGATCAAAAGAAATAAATATGAAAAAATGCCCATTTGTATAAGCGAAGCTGCGCTTATCGGATTTGCTGTAGTGTCCATTATTTCTTCATTGTTATCAGAAAGAATAAGCGAATCCTTTTGGGGGAGTAACGGTTGGCGTATAGGCGCATTTACAATATGCCTGCTTGCTTTTTTGTATTTCTTTTTAAGCCGCAGCCTTGAATACAATCAAAACATCTGGCTTCCCGTAATGGCGGTGAATCTAATTCTGTTTATTTTAGGAATTCTTCAGTTTGCCCGCCTTGATTTTACGGGCATGCACGATCATATTATGCCAAAGCAATATTACCAATATATTTCAACCTTAGGTAATACAAATTGGGTGGCAGGATATCTTTGCCTGATCATTCCCATGATATTTGTGTTTTTTTTGCTGGCAAAGAATAAATCATCCTTTACGGTTAATCTGGTATTTCTGATTTTTGCATTTTCAAATCTGCTTCTTTGTATTTCAGACGGTGCATATATCGGTCTCGGTTTTTGCGCATTTTTTGCTGTCCCCTTTATTTTTGCGGATAAAACAAGAATCAAAAGGACTCTGTTGTTATTGTCAATTCTGTTTTTTGAAGCGGTGATAATAGGAATTTTACCCTGTTATCAGGGCCTTTTTGAAAGAATAAGCGGAATATCCGGTGTTATACTTGATTTAAGAATTTCACTTCCTGCATTTATTCTTTTTTCCATACTTTATATATTCGTTTTACTTTCAAAAAAAGACAGCAAAAGACTTCGCATCGGTTTATGTATTGGCTTTGAAAGCTTGCTTTTCCTTGCAGTTGCGGGATTTTTTGTGTATACGGCTATAACCTTCAGCGATGATTTCGGCTCTTCAAGAGGAGCAATATGGAGAGTATCCTTTGAAAACTTTTCCCGTTATTCTTTAAAGGAAAAGCTCATAGGAATCGGGCCGGAGCTTTTGCGGCAAGAATATGAAGAGCTGCAAATGAGCACCCGATTCAAAGGTCTTGCGATACTCTCATCACACAGCGAGCCGATACAGGCATTGGTTACAATGGGTATTTTGGGTGTTGGTCTTTGGTTTGCCATGTTTATAGGTGTGTTTAAAGAAATAAAAAAGGCAACTCCCCATTCATTTGCTTTTGTATTGGGAATTGCCGCATATTTCGGTCAAAGCTTTGTAAACAGCGCAACCGTTTTAAATCTTACTCTTTTATGCATTATGTTTGCAATGTACAGAATAACAGCAAAAAGCGGGCACCGGCCCGCTTTTATTATGCAATTTTTTTAAGCAACTTATGTATGTGCTTATATAAAATAAAGGTAATTACGGATATCAAAATACCTTTAATAAAATTAAAGGGAACAACGCAGTAGAGTGCAAGTTCGGGTACACTTGAAATAATGGGAAAAATTTCTTTTCCCATTGAAACTATAAGCTCTATAGGCAGTCCGTATACCTTTGAGTATGTTGGTATAAGGAGATATGCGTTAAGGAAAAAGGCGCATACAGACATTATGAGAGTTCCCGAAAGCATAGAAACAAGTGCTCCCGATTTTGTTTTGTGGAATTTATATATAATTGCTGCAGGAACAACAAAGGAGCAACCCATTAAAAAGTTTGCAAATTCACCAACAAAAGCTGTGTCCGTTCCGTTTATAACAAGATTCAAAAGCACTTTTATCAGTTCAATGAGAGCCCCAGCCAACGGCCCCATAGAAAAGGCTCCTATAAGTACGGGAAGTTCGCTGAAGTCAAGCTCATAAAAGGGTGGAGCTACAAAGGGCAAGGGGAACTCAAAAATCATCAAAATGGTTGCAGTTGCTGCAAGAATGGCGATTCTTGTGATAAACATTATGGTCTTTCTGCTTTTAGTGTTCATTTTTTTACCTCAAAACTAAAAAATACCCAAAGCTTACTTTGGGTAAAAATACATAGTATTTTGTCTTTTTCCATCCGGACTGTACCGTCGGTTACGGAATCACACCGTATCAGCTTTCGCTCGCGGACTATTACCGCCGGTGGGGAATTTCACCCCGCCCCAAAGACTATCATTATTATTATATACAAGAAAATACTGTTTGTCAACTAAAAATTCAAAAATATTGACATAAGCAAAAAATACAGCCGCTTCCACCTGATTTTGCCTGTTTTACATATAAAATATACGGCGTGAGACAGAGCGATTTTTTGTTTGGTAAATAATATACAGCAATAATACCTACTTTTCAGGTAGGTAAAAATTTATCTTGCATTTTGTATAGAAATATGTTATAATCATTACAATAATGTAATTTTCGGAGGAAGCCATGAAAAATAATATTTGTGTTAAACTGAATTTAAAGGAATTCAAAAATATAGAAACACTTTTCGGTTCTGAACTCGTATATCAAAAGGATAATATTGCCGTTGCTGTTTTAGGCAATGTGTATTCTCTTGACGGTCAGCGTATAAATGCAGAAAAGGTACATTCACTTTATAAGGAACATTCCTCCGATGTCAATTCCTGCTTAAACGGTGTATATACTGCCATGATATTTGATTTTAACCTCAAAAAAGCCTATGTATTTCAGGATTATATGGGCTTTAATCAGGCAATATATTATTATAATGATAACGGAGTTCTTTATATAACCAACTCACTTAAAGCCATTGTACGCAATGTAAACAGAAAGTGGGAGTATAATAAAAAGAATGTAGAAACCTTTATACTGGTTGGTTTCTGTCCCAATTCGGGTACACGTATAGAGGGAATCAATAAGATCCACGGTAAGCACGCCCTCTTTGTTAGCGGTCAGTCTGTTAAGCTCAAAAAGATCAAGAGAGTTAAGGCTGAAAAGAAAACTGTTACAGAAGAGGATTACTTCAAGGTTATTGAGAAGCAGTGTATAGACTGTGTTCATACCGACAGTCAGGGAACAACTATTTCTTCAGGCTATGATTCCAACTTTATTCTTTACAATTTAAGGCAGAATTTTGATATAAACATAAACACCTTCTGTATCGGCGGTACTATCGGAAGAAACGAGGTTCCCGATTCAAAGGAGATCTGTGAATATTATGACAATGTAACCTTCAATTCCAAATTGGTAAACGGTTCAAGCTTCAGTATGCTTCCCGAAATTATTTATGTTCTTGAGGGTGCGGTATATGAGGGAGGTATATTCCTCCAGTATGAGCTTGCAAAGCTGGTAGCGGCTTCGGGCTGTAAAAATATAATGCTTGGTGACTGTGCCGATCAGGTACTTAATTTCCAGATGTACCATCCCGTATATGAAGCGCGTGACCGTTTTAAGTATACATGGAAAATGCTTCCCGGCAGGATCTTCAAAGGTCTTCATTTCCGCCCCTTCCGTGATGTTTACAGCATGGCATCCTATATCGTTTCAAAGAAAAACGGTATTATGATGAACTATTTCGGTATCAATCCCGAATATGTATATCTTCGTAAGGATGTATACCGTGTTGCCGAGAATTCAATTAAGATAGGTGAACGCCAGAAGGAATTTCACAAAAAGGTTATTCATAATAAGCTTCCCCGCGAGGTTCTTGACCATATCAAGAAGGTTCCCGGAGCTACAGAATTAAAGGAGCTCTTTATAGGTGAGGTAACCTTTGAAGAGGTTGAGGCATTCTGCAAGAAGAGTGAATTTTACAAGGAAAAGAAGTTTGCCGATAAGTTCTACGGCATAGATAACCTTGTTAAGATAGTATATCTTGAGGTATTTCGTAAGATGTTCCTTGAAAATAAGGAAAAGTATCTTACCGATGAATTCGGCGGCTTTGATATAACCGAAATCCTTCCTACACTCAAGGGTGCAAATAAATAAGCGGAGCTAATGATGAACAATAACATTTGTGCAATAATAGATTTTAATGATTTCAGCAAGATAAAAACCCTTTACGGTGAAGAAATTCTGTTTACCGATAATTCTGTAAGTGTTGCGGTTTTAGGAAATCTTTACAACAGGGAAGGGCAGAGACTTAATGCGCAGGCAGCGCACGGTCTGTATCTTGAATACGGTGAAGATGTATATCTTTACTTTGACGGTATCTTTACCGTTATGATATTTGACTATGCAAATAAAAAGGCATTTGTAATGCAGGACTTTTTCGGAAGTCAGCAGGCAATATTCTATTATGCTGATAATGAAAAAATGTATATAACCAATTCTCTTCGCGCCATTGTTACAAACGAAAAGAGAGATTGGAAAATGGATAGTGCCTGTGTTGAGCAGTTTATTCTTCGCGGATATAGCGCAGATAATAAAAGTCTGATTGAGGGTATCAATATGATGCCCTGTACAGGTTATTTGTTTGTGGATGTTGCCAATAAAATCCATTGTAATAAGGCATATAAAAAGGAGCCTAATCCCAAGCGTGAGATAACAAATGAAATATATAATGAGGTATTGGCGGATCAGATAAAGGCTTGTCTCCATGAAAAAATGGCAACCACCGTTTCTTCCGGATTCGATTCAAACTATATTCTCTACAATCTTAATAAATTTCTTGATAACCGTATAGACGGTTTCTGTATAGGCGGTAAAACGGGGCAGAATGAGATTCCCGATGCCGAAAAGATTGCATCTTATTACGGAAATATTGATCTTCATACAAAGCAGATCGGCGGCTCCAGCTTTGATATGCTTCCCGAAATAATTTATATTCTTGAGGGCTCTATGTATGAAAGAGGTATCTTTTTGCAGTATGAGCTTGCAAAATTGGTTAAGGAAAATGGGGTAGAGAATATTATCCTCGGAGAAGCGGCAGACCAGGTGCTTAATTTTGAAATGTACCATCCCCGTCATCAGGCAAGAAGTATTCTGAAATATAACAGCCAAAAATTCCTTTCAAGATACCTTAAAGGACTGCACTACCGTCCCTACCGTACAGTTTACGATATGGCAAGCTATATCGTTATTAAGAAAAACGGTATAATGATGAACTATTTCGGTGTAAATACAGAATATCCTTATATGCGGAAGGAATATATGAAGCTGGCAGAAAATGCGGTTAAGATCGGTGAGAGAAAGAAGGAATATCATAAAAAGGTATTCTCCGAGACTCTGCCGAAGGAAATTACCGATATTGTACATAAAATGCCCGGTTCCACAGAGTTAAAGGATCTTTTTATAGGCGATATCAGTTATGAGGCGGTTCTTGAATTCTGTAAAAAGAGCGAGTTTTATACCGAAAAGAAATTTGATGATATCTATTACGAAATAGATAATTATATCAAGATAACCTATCTTGAAACCTTTAAGAAAATGTTTATAGAAGAGCCGGAAAAGTATCTTACCAACACTTATAAGGGATATACCTTAAAGGAATTGTTTCCGGAGCTTGTAAAATGATTGTAAAACCGCGGATATTGTCCGCGGTTTTTCGCACTCTGTTTACAAATTCGACATAAAGATGCTGTTACATGTTTATATTATAATTATATAATATACCCAAATGTATTTTGATAAGCAAAATATCAAAAAATATGGAGGAAATGATGAAAAACTTCAAGAAATTTTTATCGGCACTTATGGTTTTTGCAATGCTTGTTCCCATGCTTGCATCAAGCGTTGTTATCCTTGCCGATAACACACCCGAGCTGATTGTTGAAAACAATGCTATCAGCATCACAAATTCAGACAGTATCAGCTATATCAGATACGCTATGGGTGTATATGATAATGCTACAGCACTCAAAAATGCTGATGACTGCGTTACATTGAATGCAGCAGCAGTAGCCAACAGATCTCAAAACGGAGTATTTTCCGTTAAAGTAGCAGCTGTTGGTACCTATACCTTCTGGGTAAAGACACAGGACGGTGCAACTCAGCTGATCTATGCTGATGTTACATCCATTGATCCCACCGTATCGGCATACGGTGTTATGATCACCGTAGATGATCTTTACGGTGCAAAGGATTTCTTTATTGCAAAGGGTACACATACAACCTACAGAGAGGTTAAGGATAACCTTGTTGTTCAGGTAACCGAAAATAAGCTTAACGGTGCAATCAAGTATACTTATACAGTTAAGGATCCCGGTGATTATACCGTTCTTGTTCGTTTTGAAGATGAAACCAAGGAAAACTGGATCGGTTATATTACCCTTGAGGTAGTTGAACCTGTTTACACCGAATACGGTCTTCAGCTCAAGATAGCAAATCTTGACGATATCAAGGTGATCCGTACCGCATACGGTGATTATAACAGCGCAGGCGACATCAAGCGTGCAGAAGGACAGCGTTCCTTTGCAGCAAGAAATATCAAGGCAGATCCCTATACCGTTCAGTATAGAGAAAACGGTCTTGTAAGTGTTGCGGTTGTTTACAATAACGGTTATTACGAAATCTATAAGTATGAAGTTACAAAGCGCGTTCCTACAGTAGTTCAGGACGGTAATACCATTACCTTTGGCGATCTCGATGAACTTCAGAATATCAGATATGCTCCCGGTGAACACGGCAGCTCTGCGGCTATCAAGGCTGCAGAGGGTTCACAGACAATCAAGAATGATGCAGTTGTTGACGGTGTTATTGCTGTTACTTTGACCGAAGCAGGTGTATATTCCTTCTGCGTTCAGTATAAGGACGAAAGCTATAACTACTATACAATCACCATTGAAGAAGATCCTGTTGATCCCGAACCCGATCCCGAACCTGAACCTGATCCTGAACCTGAAATTCCCGAAACCGCTACCGCTACAGGTATAGCTGTTTCCAATGCTTTCTCTGATAACATGATCGTTCAGAGAGATCAGTCTATGAGCGTTTGGGGAACTGCAGAAGAAGGTTATGTATTTGTTGAATTTGCAGGCGAAACCGCAATTGCAAAGGTTGAAGAGGACGGTACATGGAAGGCTACATTTGAAAAGACCTTCGCTTATTCCACAGAAAAGCAGCCTATTACCGTAAAGGGTGCTGATGAAGAGATCGTTATCAACGATGTTCTTATCGGTGATGTATACTATATCATCGGTCAGTCCAATGTTTTCTATAATGTAAAGCATATCATAGATTCTCTTGCAGTTAACGGAGAAACACTTGATATTGATTACAAGGACACAAGAAATATGCGTTTCTTCCATATTTCTTCCACCGACTATGCAGATGCTACAGGTGATCTTGCACAGGGTACAGCAACTGTTTATACCGATGTTACCTGCGGTGCAAAGTGGAAAACACCCTCTCAGGTTGGCAGCGATGTTGTTCAGGGTAAGGAAAAGATATTCTCCGCACTCGGTTATCTCTTTGCTTATCATATGAGCAATACTACTGAAATTCCGATAGGTGTTATTGAAGCAGATGCATCCGGTATGGCTCTTACAAGCTTTGCTCCCAACCACTTGGCAGAAAAGTGGGGCCAGGAAACTTATGACGAGCTTGGCGGTACATACCACTACAAGTTTGCAGGTCTTGAACAGAAGGAAGTTAAGTCAAGATTTGTATATAATCAGCAGATCCATCCCATGACCGGATTCTCCCTTGCAGGTATGATCTGGTATCAGGGCGAAAGCGATCACTATAACAACAGAGAAAGCCACGGCACCGATTTTGATGCATATCCCGTAATGTTCACCGAGCTTATGAACTATTACAGAGATACCTTTGGTGACGGTACCTACGATTTCCCCGTATACATGATCGAGCTTCCTCCTTGTTATTCCAACGGCGGAGTAAATGCAGCTATTGATTTCGGTCTTACAAGAGCTGAAATGGGTACTATTCCTCAGCTTCTTGACAATTGCTATATTGCATCCTCTTCCGACCTTTGGTTTGATGAAACATATTGGAACAATGTTCATCCTCCGATAAAGCATCTCCAGTCTTACAGACTTTACGAGGTTATTGTTGCGGCTAAATACGGCATGAAGAATCTTCAGGATGTTCACGGTCCCGTACTTAACAATGTTGTTTATAATGACAATCAGGCAATCCTTACCTTTGATTATGCAGGTACAGGTCTTGCACCCGCACATCCCCAGCTTCTCGGAACAGAGCTCAAGGGTATTCAGGTAAGAATATTTGAAAACGGCTATACCAGATGGGTTGATGTTACAGGCGAGCAGATCGTAAACACAAATCAGATCGTTATCAATTATACAAAGAAGATCTACGGTGTAAGATATAATGCACAGGTAGAAAATCATTTCCCCTACAGAGTAAATCTTTGTAACAGCTACGGTATGCCTGCAATTGCATTTGTAGATTATTCGGATGAAGCACTTCCCGAATTTGATATTCACGATACAGTTGCTAACGCTACCAATGTTACCGTTTCCAGCGCATTCACAAACAACATGATCGTTCAGAGAGACGAGAAGCTTACAGTTTGGGGTACAGCAGACGCATCCAGCGGTGTTGTTCGTGTTGACTTTGCAGGTGAAGTTGCAATCGGTAATGTTACCACCTCCGGTACATGGGAAGCAGTATTTGATAAGACCTTTGCATATAATACCGTTGGTCAGCCCATGACAATTACAGGTGCAAACTTCTCAAAGACCTTGAATGATGTTCTTATCGGTGATGTTTACTATATCATCGGTCAGTCCAATGTATTCTACTCTATTGCAGAGCAGTATGTTGACCTTAAGATGAAGGGCTTGCTTAATCAGTTGAGCCTTGACTTCAATGACACAAGAAACATGAGATTCTTCCGTATCTCCAACACCGACTATATTGGTATGACAGGTGCGGTTGCTCAGGGTACAGATGTTGTTTATACAGATGTTTACCACGGCAAGTCATGGATGAAACCCTCCGATGTAGGCGCAACCATGGCTCCTTACATGAACTATCTGCCTACAGATGTTATGTATGACAGAGTAACTGCAGGTACAAATACCTTCTCAGCTTTGGGTTACCTCTTTGCATACAATATGACAAATTCAACCGATGTTCCCGTTGGTGTAATTGAAATTGATGCTTCAGGTCATGTTCTTGTGACCTTTACTCCCAACGAATTGGCTGACAAGTGGGGACATGATATCAAGAATCCCACTACAGGTATTCATACATATTATGTAAATTCTGTTATAAATAACAGCGGTATGAAGACCAGATATGCTTACAATCAGCAGATCGCGCCCCTTTCCAAGTTCTCCACAGCCGGTGTTATCTGGTATCAGGGCGAAAGCGATATGAACAATATCAGAGAGCTCTTCGGTAACGAATACAAAATGAGCTTCTCAGATCAGTTTGCAGAGCTTATGACCTATTACAGAAATCATTTCGGTAATAATGATTTCCCCGTATATATCTTTGAGTTCCCCGCAAACTATAACGATAGCGGAACACCCGCATACATGGATATAGGCGGTGTTCGTGCAGAGCTTGGTACCATTCCTCAGAAGCTTGATAACTGTCATGTTATCTCCTCCTCTGACCTCTGGTACGATACAATGTGGTATAACAATATCCATCCCTACATCAAGCATCATAATGCTACCCGTCTTGCAAATGTAGTTCTTGCCGATAAATTCGATGCAATGCCCACTGCACAGGCAGAAGGTCCCGTTCTTGAAAAGGTAACTTATGTAGGCAAGCATAAAGCATACCTCACCTTTAAGAATGAAGGCGCAGGTCTTACCACTGCTGACGGTACAGGTGTGGTTAAGGGTATAGAGATCTTTGTACTTGCAGGCGGTCAGGGTGTTTGGACCCCTCACGAAGGTCGTATCATAACAGGTACAAATCAGATCACTATCGATGCAGGAAGCTTTGAGCTTTACGGTATAAGATATAACCGTAATGTTGAAGCATACTATCCCGGCATTGTAAACCTCTGTAACAGCTACGGCATGCCCGCAATTGCATTTGTAGATTACCGTTACTCCGGATCTATCGTTGTGGAACCTACCGAAGAAACTTCTGTAGCAGAGAATGCTTTGATCCCCGAAGATAAAAGAAAATATATTGACTGAAAAATAAAAAAATAAGGTTCGGTAAACGGACCTTATTTTTTGTTAATATATATTTGCAAAATCTGAAAATATATGTTATAATATATAAAATTACAGAAATTTATGTAACGGTAAACTAAAATACAGTTCAATTACAGGAGTTACAATGAAAAAACTGCTTGCAATACCCATAGCCGTTTTCACACTTTTATTTTCAATAGCATGCGGACTTGGGATAATTCATGCCACAAATTTTATATATGAGATAGATGTACATTGGTTTGGTCTTATTGACGAAAGCGGATATACCGCCAGTGAAGCTGAGGAAAATGTTGAAGCGGCGCTTTCCTATCTTTCGCCCTTTTCAAGCCGTGATTTTGACCTTTCAACGATGGAGTTTTCGGAAAAGGGAGCTTCTCATTTTGAAGACTGTAAGGTAATATTTGATATAGTATATATAGCAGGTCTTGCTTCTCTTATAGGTCTTATAGTCATATATAATGTTGGAAAACCAAGCTGTTTTACAGTTCGTGCCGCTTCGGTTATCACAGTGCTGTTACCTCTTTTTGTGTTTGGGGTTATGCTGATCGATTTCGATAGTGTATTTGTGATCTTTCATAAAATTCTGTTCAGAAATGCAGATTGGCTGTTTGATCCCGCCCTTGATCCAATAATTCTGGTTCTTCCTGCCGAATTTTTCCTTCATTGTGCTATATTTTTAGTATTCTGTATTTTTGTAGGAGCAGGAATACTTTGGTTCAGCCGTAAAAAGGAGAAAAAACCCGGTCAAAAGATATATGTACGCGGTAATCTTACAAACCGTGCATTGCTTAACCAAATAAATTCCTCAGAGGACCTCAAAAAGCTGAAGAATAAAGAAATGGTTCCCCTTGCTGCGGAAATAAGAGATTTTCTTGTTGAGCAGGTTAATGTTCAGGGCGGTCATTTAGCATCAAATTTAGGTGTGGTTGAGCTTACCCTTGCAGTACACCGTAACTTTACCACTCCAAAGGATCATATAATCTGGGATGTAGGGCACCAAAGCTATGTTCATAAGATAATAACGGGAAGAAGAGAGCGTTTTGATGAGCTTCGCATGCCCGGAGGTCTTTCCGGTTTTACAAAAATAAGCGAAAGTGAGCATGACTGCTTCGGTGCAGGTCATTCAAGTACCTCGCTTTCTGCTGCCCTCGGTTTTGCCGAAAGTGACAAAAGGCAGGGAAGTGATGCTTATACCGTTGTAGTTTTGGGAGACGGTGCGTTTACAGGAGGTATGATACACGAAGCAATAAACAATTGCCGTAAGGATCTCAACCTTATTATTCTTCTGAATGAAAATGAAATGTCCATTTCAAAGAATAAGGGCGGATTTGCAGATTATATGTCCAATATCCGTACCACCAAAAAGTATTTTAAGGTTAAGGCAGTAACAGAAAACACTCTTGAAAAGATTCCCTTTATAGGAAATATTGCAGTAAAGTATATCCATAAGGTTAAACAGGATATTAAAAATATTGTATATTCAACAAACTATTTTGAAGATATGGGGCTTTATTATATCGGTCCTGTAGACGGCAATGATTATAACGCTGTAAGCGATATGATCCAGGTTGCCAAAAAGCTGAACAGAAGTACGGTTATACATATAACCACCAAAAAAGGCTACGGATATAAGCCTGCAGAGGATTTTCCCCAGCAGTACCATGCAGTACCTAAAGGGGGAGTGCGTGAAGAAAAGGAAGGCTTTTCGGATAATCTCGGCAGAGCAATATACGATATTGCGGTAGATTACAAGGATATATGTGCCATTACCGCGGCGATGCCTCACGGTACGGGGCTTGAGATCATCAAGCATAATCTTCCCGAACGATTTTATGATGTTGGTATTGCAGAGGAGCATGCAGCTACCTTTGCCGCAGGACTTTGTGCCAATAAAATGAGACCGTATTTTGCAGTATATTCAAGCTTTTTGCAAAGAGCTTATGACAATGTTATACACGATATTGCATTGCAGAAGCTTCCCGTTACCATATGTGTAGACAGAAGCGGACTGAACGAAGGAGACGGTGCAACCCACCACGGCATCTTCGATGTATCCTTTTTATCTGCAATCCCAAATATGGAGATATATACACCAAGCACCTATGATTCACTTAGGGAAAGTGTAATTTCTGCTTACAGGGGTAATATTGCCTGCGCTATCCGTTATCCGAGAGGTGCGCAAAAGCAGGAAATAGTTGATGCCTTTTATCCTACGGGATGTAAGGAAATTTCTGTTGCCAAAAGTGATTTTGAAGGTAAAAATGTAAATTGTGTTATAATTACCTACGGTAATATAGCAACCGAAGCACTAAAGGCGGAAAAGCTGTTCTCTGAAATCGGTATAGAATGCGGAACAGTATTGCTTGAAAAAATAAAGCCTTATGACATCTGTGCCCAAAAGGTTGCATCAATAATTCCGGATTCCTGCGAAACCGTTGTTTTTCTTGAAGAGGGTATAAGAAACGGCGGTGCCGCACAGTGCCTTTGGGACAAATTAAGAGAATGTAACGGTTTTTCCCGTAAGAATTATATTATTCATGCAATTGATGATGATTTTGTATACGGGGAAAAGAATAAAACTCTTATCCAAAGTGCGCATATTACTGCACAGGATATAATTGAAAGCTATAAAACGAAAAATAATCTTTAAATTGTGCAGATATATTTTATTTGTGCATTGTAATGTGCAGATTGATTATTGTATAATAAGAATACTGAATTAAAAACTAATTTTGAAAGGAATAAATTATCATGGCAGAAAAAGAAATAGTAATGAACGGTGCCGGCATTGAAGAGATCGGTTTTCCCATGTGGCCCCAGTTCGCCCCCGAAACAGTAGAAGATGTCAAAGAGCCTATTCTTAACGGTAAGGTAAACTACTGGACAGGTAAAAAAGGACTTGAATTTGAAGAACAGTTCAGAGAATGGGCAGGTGCTACCATGGCAATTTCCTGTACCAACGGTACTGCAGCTCTTCACATCGGTATTTCCGCACTCGGTATCGGCCCCGGTGATGAAGTAATCGTTCCTTCATACTCCTTTATCGCATCCTCCTTTGCAGTAGTTCAGGCAGGTGCTATTCCCGTATTTGCGGATGTAACAGAGGATCATACCATTGATCCCGCTTCAATAGAAAAGCTTATCACCAAGAGAACAAAGGGTATCGTTGTTGTTCATCTTTACGGTGTTGTTGCGGATATGGGTCCCATCCTTGAAATTGCAAAGAAGCATAACCTCTATGTAATCGAAGATGTTGCTCAGTGTATCGGCGGTGAATACAAGGGTAAAAAGGCAGGTACAATCGGTGATGTTGGTTGTTTCTCCTTCTGTCAGTCCAAGCACTTTACCACCGGCGGTGAAGGCGGTATGGTTCTTACAATGAATGAAGATATCGGTTGGGAATGCCGTTCCTTCCGTGACCACGGTTATGATGTTCGTCAGAGAATGAATATGCTTGCGCTTGAAGAAAAGCTTCCTTATATTCACAGACGCGTTGGCTTTAACTACCGTATGACCGAGATCCAGTCTATCATCGGTATCAATGAGATGAAGAGATTCGATAACTGGAACCTTGCAAGAAGATTTGAGTATGCTGCTATGTACGATAAGGCATTTGAAGCTCTCAAGGGCGTAAAGAAGCTTCCCGTTAACACCGAAGAGAGAAAGAACTCCTACTGGTGGTATCCTATGGTTCTTGATATTGATGCTCTTGACTGTGATGCTCCCGCTATCATCAAGGAGCTTGGCGCAATGAAGATTCCTTGCTACGGTATCCAGTGGCCCGAAGCATATCTTGAAAAGGCATACAGCGAAAATATCGGCTTCGGTTCTGTAAACTTCCCCTTTAATTCTACAGAATACACCGATCCCGCAAGTGTAAACTACAAGGCAGCTAACTGCCCCGTAGCTCATGAATTGCGTTCAAAAACAGTATGTCTCTTCTTACATCCTTCCTGGGAGCCCATCCACATCGAAAAGTGTATCGAAGGCTTCAAGGCGGCTCTTGCTAAACACTACAAATAAGCGGCAAAATAAAAATAAAAAAATAATTAAGGCTGTAGAAAATTTAATATTTCTACAGCCTTATTTTGATATGAGGTAATAAAAATGAGAAAAATCAAATGGGGCGTTATCGGTGCAGGCGGTATTGCCGACAGAAGAACTCTTCCCGGAATGATGTTAGCGGATAACGCTGAACTTGTTGCGGTTATGGAAGTTAATATGGAGCTTTCAGAAAAGCTTCGTGAAAAATACAACGCAAAATTTGCTTATGATAACTATGCAGATCTTCTTGCAAATGATGAAATCGAAGCAGTATATATTGCTTCTCCGGTTATATGCCATAAGGAGCAGGCAATAGCGGCTGCTAAGGCAGGCAAGCATATCCTTTTGGAAAAACCCGCAGCACTTACAATTGAGGACGGGGAAGAGATACTTGAAGCTGCAAAGGATGCAGGTGTGCTTATTGCATCAGGTTTTATGATGAGATATCACGGTTATCATCAGAAGGTACGCGAAATGATAGCGCAGGGTGCAATCGGTAATATCGTTTCCGCACGCGGTCAGCTTACCTGTTGGTATCCCGAAATCGAGGGCGCATGGCGTCAGGATAAGAGTCAGTCGGGCGGCGGTGCTCTTATGGATATGGGAGTACACTGTATCGACCTTATCGAATATATCACAGGCTCAAGAGTTGTTGAAACCTGCGGCTTTAACAATACCCGTACCTTTTCCTATAATGTAGACGATTCCTCAAACATTCTCTGCAAGCTTGATAACGGCGCGGTTGCATATGTAGATAGTCACTTCAACATTCCCGATGAAGCTGCATTCTGCCGTCTTGAGTTTTACGGAACAAAAGGATCCATTCTCTGTGAGGGAACTGTTTCCCAGATAGAAGCAGGTGAGGCTAAGGCGGTTCTTACAGGTGATGCAGGCGGATATAATGCGGCGCAGAACAGAACTACAGACGGTGCATTTAAGGTTGAAGCAGAATTGGGTAACATGTACACAAAGGAAATTGAATCCTTCGGAAACTCTGTTATCAACGGCACAGCTCTCACAGTACCCCTTGAAGATGCGATCCATGTTCAGAAGGTTGCTATGGCGGCATACACTTCAACCGAAGAAAAGAAGTTTGTTGAGGTAAAATAAATTCATGATTAACATAAAAGACTTTTTAATTCCTTGCCCTCAAAAGGTTGAACAGAATGAAGGTGAGGTAAAGGTAAACGGTATAAAGGTTACCGGCTTCAGCTGTGAATGTGAGCTTTATAAAACCGCAACCGAATATCTCTTTACAATGGGTGAGGGCGATTATACCGTTGAAATTAACAAAACCGAGGTAGTTGAAGGCAAAAAGGAAGGATACACCCTTGATATTACAGAGGAAAAGGCTGTAATTTGTGCTAATGACGGTGCGGGCATTTTCTATGCGGCAATTACATTAACAGAGCTTTTCAGGGATAATACTCTTCCTTTGGCTCATATTGAGGACTGGCCTGATTTTTATGACAGAGGTCTGCTTTTGGAAAACCGCTATGGCTCCGATTTTATGACCTTGGATGACTATAAAAAGGCAATAGATTATCTTGCAAAAATGAAGTATAATCAGCTTACCGTTGGTATCTACGGATGCTGGTGTGTTCAGTACGATATGCGCCTTTCAGAGTTTTTGTATGTACCTCTGAAATGCCATCCCGAACTCAAAACTCCACGTGATATCAGATATTATTCCCCTAAGAAGGGCGAATTTATAGAAAGAGAAGATGTACTTCCCACCATATTTACAGAGGATTATTTAGGTGAGCTTATTGCCTATGCAAAGTCAAGAAATATTACCGTAAAGCCTCTTTTCAACAGCTTCGGCCACAATACTCTCATTCCTAGACTTCATCCGGAGCTTTCTGCAAAAGATGAGGAGGGTAATCCCACAAAACACGGCTTTTGTGTTTCGGACGAAAGAGTTTTTGACTATATGTTCGCTATCTATGATGAGATCATAGAAAAATATATGAAGCCCTACGGTCTTGATGCAATTGAGATAGGTCTTGATGAGGTTTACGCTTGGTTCGGAGAGGATCTTGACGATATTTACGGAAAATTTGAACCCTACTGCCGTTGTGAAAAGTGCCGCAGCATGGATAAAAAGGAGCTTATGCTTGCCTTTATTATCCGTGTTTGCAAATACTTAAAGGCAAAGGGTATGAAGCATATCTACATCTATCACGATATGCTCTTTGAAATTTTTGATATAGTGAATGACGAGCTTGTTGAACTCTTCAAAAAAGAGGATATCTATGATGTTGTTGTTCTTGACTGGTGGAGCTATACCAAGGAAGAGGATGTATTCCAGAAGCGCGAAATAAACAATCTTTTCCGTTCCATAGCAAAGCCCTTTACAGGCTATTACCATTGGGTAGTTCCCATGGAATACAATAATAATATCTATGCGCATGCAAAGCTTATAAAGAAGTTCGGTTTTGAAGGAATTGAATCCTATTCTTCCTTTGAATACTGTTTCGACCGTCCCTTCATGTATCAGGCGGAGCTTGGCTGGAATATTGATACAGCAGAGGATTATGAATCCTTCCTTTCAAGATATGCAGCAAACAGGTTTCCATGTGATACAAAGGGTGCAAAAAAGGCTCTTGATATTATGGCAAAGGTCATGGAAAATGACAGAGTTGCCAACAGGATGAACACCCTTGAATATTATTGGTTTACCTATGTTGTGGAAAACGAGGAATATCCCCGTAATTTCCCCGGCGGAGCATATAAAAAGATATTTGATGCAAAGGATGAATATATGACCTACTTTGATCAGACAATGGCTTCTTCAAAGGCGGCAATGGACTTCTTTGCTTCATATGACAGCGAAATGGCAAGGGTTTGGTATGCTGTTGCACAGCATTATTATACCTATAGCTATGCCTATGCAAATATGGTAAAATTGTCTGATGATTACAACAGCGGTGCTGTATCTAAAAAAGAGGTTGTTGCAAGGTTAGAGGAGATCCTTTTGCTTCACGAGGACTTCATGGCTACCGTTGAAAATACAAGAATCGAAGCAAACTCCTATGTTTATATGCGTAACCATTCTATAAACCGTCAGGTTTATGTTGATCTTATCGAGTATTTCAGAAATACCGAGGATGCAAAACTTGACCTTACCGATCTTCGCTATGCAGCAAGCGAAAGATTTAATAAATTAAGATAACGGAGGTGCCGGAAATGAAATGCGGTGCTTATGAAATGCAGATAACCCCTTGTATCGGTACTACTTTACCCGGATATTTTGAGTTCAGATATGCTGATGATATCCTTGATGAGCTATATGCAAAGGCGGTTATCTTTGATAACGGTGAAGTTGTAACAGGCTTTGTTGCTCTTGACATTCTTCATGTTAATGCAAGAATGGTGGAAATGATCCGTGACCGTTTTGAAAAGTTAACGGGTATAAAGGGAACAAACCTGATGGTTACGGGTACTCATACCCATACGGGACTTCCCATGGAGTATAACGATGAATTCAGCATCGTTGACGAGGACTGGATAAAATATACCTGTACCAAGGCAGGAGACTGTGCGTATATAGCATATAAGCACAGGCGTGATTGCCATATAGGTTACGGACAAACAGAGGAGTATGAGCTTGCCTTTAACCGTCGTTTCTGGCAAACAGACGGTGCGGTACATACATGGCCGGGAATCTGTAATCCTGCAAATGTTAAGGAAGCAGGCCCTGTGGACCCTGTGGTTGATGTTATTCGTATAGATGATACAGACTGTAATCCTATAGCAGTTATTACCTGCTTTGCAAACCACCTTGATATGATCGGCGGTACTGCTTTTTCCGCAGATTATCCCGGTGAGCTCTCCCGCAGCTTAAAGCAGGCTTTAGGAAGAGATGTTGTATCCCTTTTCCTTAACGGATTCTGCGGAGATATTACCCATATCGACTATCGCGGCAAGCATCCCTTCGGTAAAAACGGTCATATCAAGTGCGGCAGAATTCTTGCAAATGATGTTCTTTCAATATATGACAGCATTCTCTGCATAGATACAAATGAGCTTGCATGTAATTCTGTTGTAAAGGTAATAGAGCGCCGCCAGCCCACAAAGGAAATGTACGATTGGGGCAAGGCATACCTTGCAGGTGAGATCGAAAAAGCAGAAGAGGTTATCGAGGAGGGCGAATACGAAAAACCCTCTACAGGTGACAATGAGCTTATGACCCGTTCATATGCTAAATGTAATGTAAATCTCTATGAAAACCCCATACTCAACGAAAAGGTTGAGTTGCAGGTTATTAAGGTTGGAGATGTATATTTCAACGGTGCACCCGGTGAAATATTTGCGGAACTGAGCCTTGACCTGAAGGAAAAATCCTCAAAGGAACGCAATGTTAATGTGGAGCTTGCAAACGGCTGTTACGGTTATATTGCTACAAAAAAGGCATTTTCCGAAGGCGGTTACGAGGTAACTCTTGACCGTTATGTAAACATGTCTGAAGATACAGGGGATATTATGGTCGATACCCTTGTTGAATTACAGAAGGATCTGTAAATTATACCTAAACAGGATGGTTCAACCATCCTGTTTAGCAATTATGCTTGGATGTACAAACGGAGGGATATACATAAAAAATTGACCGGTATTTTATTTCCAAGTTTATTTATTATAATATTGATATCAGTATTATCTGTATCGATATCATTAAATGCATAGCAATATTCCGGTGAATGCGGTGATAGTCTTACATGGAGTGTTGATACCTCCACAGGTGTACTTGAAATCGGTGGAACAGGGGATATGTACAATTATTTGTCCGAATCCTACGGCTCTTTATACAGAACAACCGCACCTTGGGGTATTTACTCCTCAAATATCACCTCTGTTGTAATAGGTGACGGTGTAAAAGGTATAGGTAACTACGCTTTTTATTACTGTAAGAATATAACGGAAGTTTCTATCGGTGCAGATGTTGTAAGTATAGCTCAAAACGCATTCAGTAATTGCTATTATTTAACTGATGTAACAATTCCGGCAAATGTTAAGAGTATGGGGCGTTATGTGTTTGCTTACTGTACCCGGCTGAACAGCGTAAGCATTGGTAACGGTATTACCGAAATACCCGCCTATGCCTTCAGAGACTGCGGTAAATTATCAAGTGTAAATATACCTGAAACGGAACGCAAACCGCTTTTTGTAACCGGGGCTGCGATATAAGTGATACCCGTGTGTTTGAAGGAAGTGCTCTCGGACACAGTTTTACAAATTATGTGATCATCTTAGAGCTTTCCTGTACCGTAAACGGAGTTAAGGAATCATACTGCGATAACGGTTGCGGTGAAAAGGATGTTATTACAGATGAAGCCGAAGGACATATAAGTAGCGAATGGGCACGGGAAGCCGTGGCATGGACGATCAATGCAGGCTTGCTCGGAGCTACAAGTAAAACCGCAAATCTTTTTTCACCGAAAATGACGGTGTCGAGAGCGCATGTGACAACTATATTTATGAGATTCGATAAACTCATATAATTATTAAAGGGTTGAAATTTGATATTTCAACCCTCTATGATTAAACGATATTTGGGAACTGTTATTTAAAAACTATACTGTTTTTTGATGGTAAATTGAACTCAATACAATTTGATTCCACATACCCGAATGGGTTTTTCGACAGTCTAAAAAGGCACTCGTTTTGAGTGCCTTTTTTAATATATAGAAATTACTGTATTTCGCGTAGTAAATCAGCTTGAAAAAGGGTGTAAGCTCATGCACTTTATGGCCGCCAAAAATATTATACAATATATTTTATAAAAAAGCAAGGGAAATGTAAAAATAATATTACCAAAATATCAGCTACAATTTACAGCAATGTTAACAAAATGTTACCAAACACTCAAAAAAGCATTGACATTCAAAAACTTGTGTGATACCATGAAATTGGAAAACAAATCTTTCACGGCCGTAAGATGCGTTTGTGTGCATGAGTGCACCGGATCCAGAACAAAAAATAAATAAAAAGGAGAAAACAAAAATGAAAAAGACAATCAACAGCGTATTAAGTTTAATGTTAGCAATTTTAACAGTATTCTATGTTTTCCCTTATGGAGTAATGGGAGCCGAAAACGAAGAAGCGGGTATTGAAATTACCGAAGAAGAATTCATGAGTGAAGAAGCAGAAGCAGAAACCGAAACAACAGAACAGGAGATGGCAGCAGCCGAAGAGATATATGTATTAAATGAAGCAAATGAGCTGCGAGCCGAAAACACAAAGCATTACCGAATGAGTAACGGCAGCTTTGCAGCGGTGGAATTCCCCTACTCGGTGCATTACAGAGATGCAGAGGAAGAGTACAGGGAAATAGACAATACATTAAGTGCGGGAGAAGAAGGATATAGTGTAGAATCAAATAAGGTGGAGTATAGCTTTAGTTCTGATCCCGAAAGCAAAGAGATTTTGGAATGTAATTACGAGGGATATACCCTTGGAATAAGCTATGAATCGATCCTTGAAGATGAGCTTACATCAGGAATTGAAGCGAATATTCAGGGTACAAATGAGGAAAGCGGAAAAAGTATAGAAATAACAAATCCGGGCGGCAGGCTCATAGAGAATAAGGAGGGAGAGAGCTCAACATATTCTCTGAGGGAAGCACCCCTGATGGAGAAAAAGCCAAAGCTTGAATATGTTCTTGAGAATAACATAAAGAACGAATCCTCGATAAAGTATGTAAACATAGAAGAGGGAATAGACCTGAGATACGATATATTGGGAGAGAACCTTAAGGAATATATCATATTAAAGGAAAAAACAAACAGAAATGTTTTCAGTTTTAACATGGAGCTTGGGGCTCTTGTTCCCGTGGAGAATGAGGATAAGAGCATATCCCTTTGCAATAAGGAGCTTGAAGAGATATTCAGAATTCCCGCACCCTATATGAGTGATGCGTCAGGAGTGGTAAGCTATGACTGTGAATATATCCTTGAAGAAGGGGAAAGCGGAGTCAAATTAAAGGTATTGGCTAATGAAGAGTGGCTCAACGCAGAGGAACGGGAATATCCGGTTATGATAGATCCTGCGCTTTGGGTAAACGGAAATACAAATTCTAATTCAATTACAACAGCAAATTATTCGGTTGCCCAAAACCGTGTTGATACCGGTTATCAGGAATTGTATATGGGATACGATTCTTCGGGAGACGGAGAATACAGAGGTTATTTAAAGGTAAACCAGTTGCCCGAAATTCCTCTTGCATCGATGCCAACAAAAGCATATGTTTATCTTGCACATTATGCATTTGATGATGAAAGCATGAGTGAGATTAAAATATCTGCAAGAACGGTAACAGGAGATACATGGTATACAGGATTTTCTGCGGAGGTTCTTGATTATACGGTGCTTTCAGACAGTACTGTAGGAAACTTTGTATATTGGGATATATCAGATGCAGCAAAAGGGTGGTATATCCATGCAGACAATCCCCAGGAGGCAGGAGCTGTGGCAAATAAGGGTATAGCGTTTATTTCAGAGGAGAGCTTTGATAATACTCACAATGCCAAGGCAACACTTTACGGATTTCACTCGCTTAACTTTAATGCAAATATAAAGCCTAAATTTATTGTGTATTATAAGAACATGATAGGTATAGAGGATGTGTACACCTACAGTACACAAAGTATAGGTAGAGCAGGAACAGGATATATAAGAGATTATGATGCAAATCTTACGCTAATAAGAACAGATGCAAGCTTTTCAAGTAGCGCAATGCCTTTCAGCGTAAGTCATGTATATAATACTAAATATCATAAGAATCATTTTACCTCAAGTGGAACAGTTCTTAATACCAAGGATTACAACCAGATGTATGTGGGAAAGGGCTGGAAATTAAGTGTACAGCAGACTCTTGTAGAAAAGCAGATGACCGATGTAAACGGATATAATAAAATCTATCTTATTTATACGGATGATGACGGAACCGAGCATTATTTTGAGAAGGACAGCGAAAACCCAAGTCAGTATATAGATGAGGACGGGTTGAACCTTACTGCATACAGCGAAAACGGAGAATGGATAATTAAGAATAAAACAGACGGGAAGCTGTATTTCTGTAACGGATATCTGTATAAGATAGAGGACGCAAACGGAAACAGGGTAGAGATATACTTTGGCGATTCAACCCAAAACAGCGTAGGAACAGAAAATAAGCCCTCTGATACACGAAACAGAATACTTGAAGTAAAGCAGTTTACTGTTGGCGGTTCGGACAAAAGGGTGGCAAGCTTCAGTTATCAAAACAATAATTTTCTGTATTCGGTAACCGATGTGGCAGGAAGAAGAACCACTATAGGCTATACAGGATCAGGACAGATCGCATATTTCAAGGACTGCGATAATGTAAGGTCAAATTATTACTATGATGCCACAAGTACGGCAGGAAAGCTTATCCGAGCTTATGACAGCGAGCTTGAGTACGGTGTAGACTACACATATAACAGCATGGATTCAATAATAAGCTTCAATGAATTCAGTGCAGAATATGACAGCTCTGCCAACAGTATAAGCAGCAGTGTAACAACGGGAGCGCAGTATTGGTATAATACATCGGGAGATAAGGTAAGCTATATGAGATACTGCGGAAATGACAGAAATATGTCAACTGCAGATGATATAGTAACCACCTATCTGTTTGATGATTATGCAAGAACCGTAAACAGCTACAGTGCAAATACAAAAATAACAGATACCACCCAGGATTTTGTGATATACGGAACAAGCTCAGCGGCGTATACTCCAAATGAAAATCTGCAAAATAAAAACAGGATAACGACAACATCCTCAAGTGCAAGGGTTGGTGTAAATATGCTGTTGAACCCCGGTGCTGAGCATGTAGATAAGGATTGGAGCTTATACGGAGCATCATACAGCAGTGAAGCAAGTAATATAAGAACGGGTTCAAAATCCTTCAAGATAGCAAATTCGGGAAGCTATATATCCCAAAGCGTTACAACCTTGGCAGCCGGAAAGTATACCGCATCTGCATATGTAAAGGTAACAAGCATAAGCAGTACGGCAAAAGCATCACTTAGTGTCAGCAGCGGAAGCATAGGAACAGTAAAAAGCAGAGAGATAAGCTATAGAACCGAAGACGGTCAGTGGGAACGCATAAGCGTAACCTTTAATGCTGCGGCAAATACAAGCTATACTGTAAAGCTTGAAATAAGCGGTGGTTCGGCAACTGTATATGCAGATGATCTGCAGCTTGAATATGGTGAGGGAGCAAGCAGGACAAATCTGCTCAGCAACACAGATATTCAGAAAGAGAACAGATACTGGATATTGGAACGGGGCAGCGGTGGATTCAGTACAGATAGATCCATGCCCGGATCAAGCCGTTCATATAAGCTTACAGCAGGTGCGGGAGTACAGTCACAGGTAATACAGAGCGTAAAAGTAAATGCAGTAAGCAAAGCAGAAAGCTATGTATTAAGCGGTTGGGCATATGCAGATTCAATAGCGGTAAGAGAGGGTACCGAGGAAGCTGACAAGCTTGCATCAAAATTCAAGCTTTATGCAAAGGTAACATATAAGAACGGAGAAAATTATTGGTACCAGGAGAGCTTCAATGCGGATATACGAAACGAATGGCAGTATTTAAGTGTAATAATACCGCCAAGAGATGATCTTGTAATAGATACAATAACCGTAGGTGCATGTTATGCAGATAATAACGGCAGCGCATATATAGATAATCTCAGCCTTATCCGCGAGGAAGTTCAGACATATAAGTATGATGCAGAAGGTAACTTAGAAATGGTTGGTAGCTCTGCAAGCGAGGAATCGGCAACATACAGTTATCAGGGAGCAAATCTTATGTCTGCTACAATGCCCGCTTCGGCAACATATAACTATGAGTATAACAATGAAAACAATCCTCATCTTGCAACTGCGGTAACCTATGATGACCTTAAAATGTCATTGACCTATAATAATACGGGAGAAACAACCTCCTCTACCCTTGAAAGTACCGTGAATACAGACGGTAAAAAGATGTACAGCAATGCAAGTTATACAAACAGCCGTGATTATGTAAATCAGAGCCGCGATGTAAACGGAATACTTACAACATATAACTATGCAGCCAACATGCTGTCAAAATCAACCGTACAATCCTCAGACACAATAACAAGCGAAAATGTTTCAACAAACTATACCTATGACAGTATAGGCAGGAGTGCAACGGTTTATATAACCGAAAAGGTATCCCTTGATTATGTCTATACCAACGGAATGGTAACAGGAATAAAGCGAGGAGGCTTTAAGCCGGGAGACAGCGTAAAAAAGGAACAGAGCTATACCTTTGAGTATGATGTATGGGGAAATACCAAGGCTACAAGGGTAGGAACAACAACGGTATTTGCGGCATATAACTACAGCGCAAAGAACGGAAGACTCAATACCATATACTACGGTAACGGTGTGCATATAGACTATACCTACGATAATCTTGACAGAATCATCAAAGTATCGTATAATGATGTTGAGAAATATCGCTATTCCTACAATGGCGAGGGTTCACTCTACTGTGTAACCGAGGGTACAAAGGAGCACTACTATAACTATGACGGCATAGGCAGGCTTCTTGGCATCAGAACCTACGAAAACGGTGTACCCGCATCATATCAAATCCTTGATTATGACGAATACGGCAGAACAAGTAATACTGCTGAAAAGGCAGGAGATAACAAGGTTACAACCGAGTATAGCTATAATCAGCAAAACGGTATGCTTACTGGTATGTCTCAGGAATATACCGTTGGAAACAAAACGGCAACAAATAATTTCACCTACAGCTATGACTATTTGAAACGGCAAAGCGGTGTAACGGTAAATCATGATAATACAAGCTATTATCAGGGATATTTGTATGCTGATAATTTAAATAACTCTACCTATACCTCTAATCTTGTAAATAACAAGTATTACACTTTAAGCGGTATGTCGGAAGCCTTGTATCGTTTTGAATATGAGTACGACAGGGCAGGTAACATAAAGAGTGCAGTAACAAGTGATTTTTATACAAATATTCAGGGAATTACCGCAAGATATTACTATGACAGCCAAAACCAGCTGGTAATGGAATCGGACAGTAAGGATAATAAAACCTATGTATATGAGTATGATACCTACGGAAATATACTTACTAAAAAGACCTACAGCGGTATAGGGTATTCAGATCCCGGAGTGGCAAGCACCTATGCTCCTCTTATATCAACACATACCTACAGCTATAACCACAGCGCGGGTTGGCTTGACCTCATAACCTCGTATGACGGTCATACCTACCATTATGACAACATAGGTAACCCAACAACATATTACAATGAAAGCGGCAGCTATAGCTTCACATGGCAGAACGGAAGGCAGTTGGCATCCGGAAATTACAACGGCTATGCCTTCTCCTATGAGTATGGTATAGAC
>JAFYPJ010000045.1 GCA_017547545.1 Clostridia bacterium
AGAAGACTGTTATAACGCAAGTCCCGAATCTATGGTTGCTTCCTTGAAGGTTCTTTGTCAAAAGGGAAAAGAAGCAAAGAAGATTGCAATTCTCGGAGATATGCTTGAATTAGGCTCCTATTCAGAGACCTTCCACAGAAATGTAGGAGAAAAGGTTGCACAGCTTGGTATAAATAAGCTCTATACCTTTGGTGAAATGGCTGAATATATCGGTAAGGGTGCTATAGAGGCAGGCATGGATGAAAGCAATGTTGTAAGCATTACCGATTTGGAAAAGCCGGAGCTTCTTGCCGATCTTCTGGCAAAGGAAGTTGAAAATAATGATACTCTGCTTTTCAAGGCAAGCAGAGGTGTTAAGCTTGAAAGAATAACAGCAATTCTTTGTAATAAAGAAGGATAAGGAGTTAAAATTGGAAACCAGGCATGTAATTTATTTTGTAATTTCTTTGGCAATGACCTTTTTGCTTACGGTAATTACTTTGAAAATACTTATTCCTAAACTCAAAAGCCTGAAGATGGGACAGAAAATACTTGATATCGGTCCCCGTTGGCACAAGGGTAAAGAGGGAACACCTACAATGGGCGGCCTTTCCTTCCTTTTATCCATGACAGTTGCAATTCTTACCGTTGGTGTATATGCTTGCTTTACTGATAATTTCCTTTGGGCAGCAAAGTTTTTCATCACTTATACAATGGCGTTGCTTTATGCTCTTATAGGTATTTGGGATGACAGCCTGAAGATAAGAAAAAAGGAAAACGAAGGCTTTACAGCACCTCAGAAATTCCTTTTACAGGTTGCCATAGCGGTTATATATCTTGTATGTATGCGCTTATGGGGAGGGCTTACCACAGAGCTTTATATACCTTATTTCGGAATATCCCCCGATCTTGGTGTTTTCTATTATGTAATTGCCGTTCTTTTGATTGTTGGTATTGTTAACAGCGTTAACCTTACAGACGGTATAGACGGTCTTGCGGCATCGGTTACAACGGTGGTTGGCGGATTTTTTGCAGTTGCATCCTTTGTTATAGTTAATGCGGATCTTCCTTCTGCTCTTGTTTCTGCTGTTGTTATCGGCGGATGCATTGGATTTTTAACATACAATTTCTATCCCGCAAGAATTTTTATGGGCGATACCGGTTCACTTTTCCTTGGCGGTCTTGTTGTTGGTCTTGCCTTCCTTATTGACAATCCTCTGATAGTTCTTGTTGTGGGAATTGTTTATGTGGCGGAAGCGGCATCCGATATTATACAGGTAGGCTGTTATAAGCTTACACACAAGCGTGTATTTAAAATGGCTCCCATCCACCATCATTTTGAACAGTGCGGATGGAGTGAAATTAAAATCGTTGCGGTATTTTCCGCAGTAACGGTGATAGCTGCGGTTGCGGCATTCTTCGGATTGGCAAGATAATTAAAATTTTTACGGAGGGAATATGAATAATACAAATAATGTGAAAACCAGAACAGCAGCTCCTTCCGTGAAAAATACTGTTAAAAAAACTTCTAAACCGAATTTAATTAAAAAGAATCCGGAGCCGGCTATAGTAAGAATCAAGGGTGCTATTGACCGTCCCATGCTTGTAATAATAATTCTTTTGCTTTGCTTTGGCTCGATAATGGTATTTTCCTCAAGCTTTGCAACGGCACTTACCAAAAAGGATGACAGCTATTACTATATTAAAAGGCAGCTTTTCTTCCTTGTGGCAGGCTTTATTATAATGATGGTGGTTTCAAGGATCGACTACAGAATTATAAGAAGATTTGCCGTTCCCGGATTTATAGTTCTTTTGTTCCTGCTTGCTCTTGTGCCGGTTTTCGGTCTTACAAAAGGTCAGGCTGTTCGTTGGATACGCTTGGGGCCTGTTCGTTTCCAGCCCTCCGAACCGATGAAAACCTTTTTGATACTGATGCTTGCCCATTACTGTGCTACATATCAGAACAAGATAATAAATCACAGGGATTTCAAAACATCGTCTATGTACGGTAATCTTTATCCCTATGTTATAGTGGGTATAGTGTGCTTCCTTGTGGCTCTTGAAAAACACTTTTCGGGTGTCATTATTCTTTTTCTTATCGGAACAATTGTAATATTTGCCGCAGGTGCGCGTAAATTCTGGCTGATTGTTGCGGGTAGTGCAGGCTCAACGGTGGTTCTTATAGCTATTATGTTTACAAGCTATGCAAAGGCGCGTATAGATACATGGATCCATCCCGAAAAATATTCTGCACTTGGTGAGGTATGGCAAACTCTGCAGGGGCTTAATGCAATAGGTTCAGGCGGATTTTTAGGCGTTGGCCTTGGAAACAGTTATCAAAAATACAGCTATGTTGCTGAACCTCAGAACGACTTTATATTTTCAATTTTGTGTGAAGAGCTTGGATTTGTTGGTGCTTTGGCGGTAATTGCGCTGTTTGTTGCCTTTGTATGGCGCGGATTTATAATTGCCATGAAAGCTCCGGACAGCTTTTCAAGCCTTGTTGTTATAGGTATTATCGGTAAGGTTGGAGTTCAGGCGGTGCTTAATATCTGTGTTGTTACAGCCCTTATTCCCAACACCGGTATTACTCTTCCGTTTTTTAGCTACGGCGGTTCGGCAATGATGCTTTTGCTTATTGAAATGGGAATTGTGCTGTCCGTTTCAAGGTATTCATACCAAGACAAACAATAGCAGCAAGTGCTGCACCCAATTCCGCCCCGATTTTTAGTGATCAACCGAATCTTTGGTATCACGAGGTGGATATTTGTCTTATTCGGTAAAAAAGCGGCAAGTGCGCACACAATTCCACCCTAAGCTTTGGTAATTAACCGAATCTTTGGCATCACGAGGCAGAGCAAATTTTTATACATTTATAAAAGGATTCAAATATGAGAGTACTTATGAGTGGCGGCGGTACAGGAGGTCATGTTAACCCTGCTATCGCTATTGCAAATATTATAAAAAAGAATCAAAATGATGCCGAAATAGCTTTTGTTGGCACAAAAAGAGGTATTGAAAGCAAGCTTGTTCCCCATGAGGGCTATAAGCTTTACCATATACAGATACAGGGAATCAGAAGGAGCCTTTCTCCTTCAAATATTAAAACCGCATTTCTTGCAATGAAATCCTTTTCGGATTGCAAGAAAATAATAAAAGAATTCAAGCCGGATGTTGTTATAGGAACAGGCGGATATGCATGCTGGCCTGTGGTTGCGGCGGCATCAAGCCTTGGTATACCTACCGTTCTTCATGAATCAAATGCTGTTCCGGGTTTTGCCATTAAGATGCTTGAAAAGAAGGCAACAAAGATTTTTGTTAATTTTGAGGAAACTGTTTCGCAACTCAAATACCCCGAAAAAGCAGTTAGGGTAGGCAATCCGTTAAGGGGCGATTTTACGGCTGTTTCCAAGGAAGAGGCAAGAAAGAATCAGGGTATTGAGGGCAAATACCGTACATTTATACTTTCACTTGGCGGAAGCATGGGTGCAGAGCGTATAAATTTTGAAGTTATTGACATGATGAAGGAATATACCTCCAAAAACCCCGATATACTTCATATCCACGGCACCGGTGCAATTGAATATGAAATTGCCAAAAAGATGTTTGAAGATGCGGGATTGGACAAATACCCCAATTTACAATTGGTGGAGTATATTTACGATATGCCGGAAAAAATGGCGGCAGCGGATATTGTTATAAACCGCGCAGGTGCAATGACTCTTTCCGAAATTGCAATGCTGGGTAAAGCAAGTGTGCTTATTCCTTCGCCAAATGTTACAAACAATCATCAGTATAAAAATGCACATGTGCTTGAAAAGGCAGGTGCGGCAATACTCATAGAAGAAAAGGATCTTACAGATCATGCGTTGACCAAGGCTGTTTGTCAAATAGCACAAAACCGTGATAAGCGTGAAGAAATGGAAAGAAATGTTTTGGATTTTGCCGTAAAGGATGCAGCGCAAAAGATCTATGATTATATAATTGAAGTTGTAAAATAACGGAGAAAAGAATGAATAAGAAAAAAAAGGAAGGCTTTAGCCTGCCTTCGTTTGCCGTAAACCGTGAAACGGACGGCGGATTCAGGCGGTTGAAACAGAAAAACAGTAAGCGTCATCTTAAACAGCGCTTATATTATTTCTTTCTTTTAACGGCTCTTCTCCTGATATTCGTAATAACCGTTGTTGCCGTGTTTTTCAGGGTAACAGACATAAGAGTTAATGGTAACACCGCCTATCCCGACAAAGAAATTATCAAGGCTTCGGGTATAGAAAAGGGTGAAAATATATATTCTGTTAGTGAAAAGGAAGTGCAAAAGGGTGTACTTCTTGACCACCCTTACATCAGAAGTGTTAATGTAAACAGGGTTATACCCAATAAAATAAATATAGATCTTAAATGTGATACCCCTGACTTTTATGTTGATATCTACGGAGAATATTATGTTATTTCGCCACAGCTCAAGGTGTTGGAGAGGTTCTTTTCAAAGGAAGAATTACTTGCAAAATACCCTGAGATAAAGCTGTTTAAAGCGGGGGAAGTGAGATCTGCCATAGTGGGAAGAGAAATGGAATTGGCTAACCCGAACCATTCGGAACCTGCAAAGCAGCTACTTGATGTTTTAAAGAAAAACTCGGTATACGAGGGTGTTTCAAGCGTTGATTTCAGCGACCGTTTTAATATACGGATTGTATATGATTCAAGACTTGAAGCAAACATCGGAAACGGAGAGGAATTGGAGCTGAAGCTCAGGTTTATGAACGAGATAGTTAAGGACCTGGGTAACGGAAAGGGTACCATAGATATAAAGGATGTTGAAACAGCCTATGTGCTTTTGGACGGCAGCGCGAGTTTCGATTAATATTTTGTAAAAATATAATAAATTTTATTATAAATTTGTAGAAATCTATTGCAAAAAAGTGAAAAATATATTATTATAAATGTATATAATTTGTGATACTATGTTTGAATATTGTGATATTAAGATGGTAAAAAATTAGGAGGAAAATAAAATGGCATTAGAGTTTGAAAACTATGACAGTGGCGTAGTTATAAAAGTAGTTGGTGTAGGCGGCGGCGGAAACAATGCTGTTAACCGTATGATCAAGGAAAATGTTAGAGGTGTTGAGTTTGTTGTTATCAATACAGACAGACAGGCTCTTGCACACTCTACTTCTGAAAATAAAATTGCTATAGGCGATAAGCTTACAAAAGGACGCGGTGCAGGTGCTAACCCCGAAATCGGTCAGAAGGCAGCTGAAGAAAGCAAGGAAGAAATCTCCAATATGCTCCGCGGTGCAGATATGGTATTCATCACCACCGGTATGGGCGGCGGTACAGGAACAGGTGCGGCTCCCATCGTTGCAAAGATTGCAAAGGATATGGGTATCCTTACCGTTGGTATCGCAACAAAGCCCTTTGCATTTGAGGGTAAAAAGAGAATGGATCTTGCAGAGTTGGGTATTGAGAAGCTCAGCGGCTGTGTAGACTCTCTCCTTGTTATCCCCAATGAAAGATTAAAGCAGATCTCTGAAACAAAGATCACTCTTCTTAATGCATTTGCTGAAGCGGATGATGTACTTCGCAAGGGTGTACAGAGTATTACAGACCTTATCACAGGTCTTGGTATCATCAACCTTGACTTTGCCGATGTAACAACTGTTATGAAGGATGCCGGCATCGCTCACATGGGTGTTGGTGCAGCTGAAGGAAGAGATAAGGCAGAGGAAGCTGCAAGACTTGCTATTTCCAGTCCTCTTCTCGAAACATCTATCTCCGGTGCCCGCGGTCTTATTATCAACATTACTGCAGGTCCCGATATCGGTCTTGAAGAAATGGATACCGCTTCCACAATTATTACAAATGAAGCTCATCCCGATGCAACCGTTATCTGGGGTGCTACCATTGATAACAATCTTGAAGATAAGATGCTTATCACCGTTATTGCTACAGGCTGCGGTGAAAATGACAACAACAGCTCTGTAAACAGCAAAACCATAACTGCACAGAGAGTTGTTATGCC
The DNA here is from genome assembly GCA_017547545.1 of Clostridia bacterium. Classification (GTDB taxonomy): domain Bacteria; phylum Bacillota; class Clostridia; order Oscillospirales; family CAG-272; genus RGIG7300. The sequence goes on from JAFYPJ010000045.1 coordinate 6,002, forward strand.
CCCCGAAAAGCCCATGGCTGAACCCGTTGGTATGCCTGAGGATGAATTTTCCGATATTATGAATATCGTAAATAATAACAACAACAAGAAGCCTGCAAATGAGGTTCCCGTACAGAACAACAATCCTATGTTCAACCACTTTAATTTCTAATCAACATTGTATATATAAAAGAAACCGCTTCGGCGGTTTCTTTTGCTTATTGACATTTTTTGATTTATACCTTATAATATATGATATAAGATATCTCCACCGAGGTGTTAAATGGGAAAGGTAATTATGAAAGAAGAAGAAAAATTAAAGAAATATAATGATGCCTGCATCCTTATGGAAAGCAATGAAATACAGCTTTTGCGTTCCGCCGCAGAGTATTTTGGGGATCTGGGAGATTATCTTGATTCCAAGATCAAGGCGGAGGAATGTAGCAAAAAAACTGAGGAGCTTCTTGTTGAATTGGAAAAAAACAGAAGGTTCATGCGTTGGAATATAGGCATTATCTGTGTGCTGTTGATTATAATACTTTCTATTCTTTCTCTGTTTGTTGGTACAATGATATACAGGCATAGGTATTACCGTCAGTTTACTCAAACCGATCCCGTACCCGGTGTAACCGAAACACAGTCTATAAATTAAAAGAATAAAATGAGTTGCCGTTTGGCAACTCATTTTGTTGTTATTTATTTCTTTTATATATTAAATTGAGTCCCTTTAACAAAAGGTCCTTTTCTATAATTATATCCTTTTTGCAAAGTGGAGCAATGAACTGTGCAAGACCGCCTGTGGCGATTATGGTGGAGCTGTGACCAAGCTCCTCCTCCATGCGTTCAATTATTCCGTCTATCATTGCGGCAGTCCCGTACATAATGCCGCTTCTCATACAGTCTACGGTATTTTTTCCGATAACCTTTTTGGGATTATCAAGGCTTATACCGGGAAGCTGTGAGGTTCTTTGGGTTAAGGCATCAAGGGAAACCTTTACACCGGGTATAATAACACCGCCCATATAGAGATTGTCCGGTTCAATAACCTCAATGGTGGTTGCGGTGCCAAGGTCCATTAGAATAAGAGGTGCTTTATATTCTGCAAGGGCGGCAACTGCAATAACAATACGGTCGCTTCCTACCTGGGAGGGAACATCAACAAGAATGTTCAAGCCGGTTTTAATTCCCGGACCTACAACCATAGGCTGCTTGCCTATAACCTTGATCACACCGGTACGAACCGAATTGAACACAGGAGGTACAACAGAGGATATGATACAATCCGAAATATCCTCCTTTTTTACTCCGAATGCCTCAAGCATATTTTTGATCTCAACTCCGTATTGATCGGAGGTGCGGATATGATCTGTTGCGATTCTTGCCTTGAATACTATCTTATCGTTTTTGATACAGCCGATAACAATATTTGTGTTGCCTATGTCAATTGCAAGGAGCATTTTAACCCTCCTTGGACTCTGTATCGTATTTTACAATTTTGAATAATGCAATTGCCAATGCGGTAACAATAATGGCAGCGGCAATGGCTTCGGGTATACCGGAAACCGTAACGGTTGTGAGAACCAATCCGAAAACAGCTTCACGGGCAACATCCTTTGCCTGAGCATATTTTTCTGCAAATAAAATATAGATGCTCCCCATTACCGCAACTGTGTGGAAAACGGAGGAGGTAAGGGCAACTATGGGAAGGGAAAAAGTTCTGTTGAGTTTTGTATTTTTCAAAAGCTTCCATAAAAATCCTGCAAATATTCCCAAAAGAATTCTGCAGCCCATGGTGATCCATACAGATTTTAAAATTTCACCCACTCCTTCCAATTCGGGAGAGAAGGGGGAGAATATAAAATAAAGAACGGAGGTTGCATTAAATGTGTTTTGCCACATGGAGCAGAGGCCGAAAATGAAACCGAATAATGCTCCTGCCTTCGGACCTAATAAAATTGCTCCCAAAATTACGGGAATATGCATGGTGGTAGCTTTAACAAGGGGCAGGGGGATGAATCCGATATTTGTCATTCCCAAAACTCCGATGATAGCACAAAACATTGCAAGTGTAACCATGCGTTTTGTTGTATTTTTTCTGTCGTTCATAAAATACCTCCTGCTATCGTTCCAAATTAAGGATACAACGCACATATAAGTATATTATAAATGTAAAATTTGAATAATTCAAGAAATTTTCTTTACATGATAAAGAAAATTTGATATAATATCAGTATTATAGAAAACAATGGAGGAATTTTCATGTTAAAAGGAAAAACTGTGCTTTTGGGTGTAACGGGGGGAATTGCGGCATACAAGTCTGTATATCTTGCATCCCTTCTTAAAAAGCTTCATGCAAGTGTTGAGGTTATAATGACCAAAAATGCACAGCAGTTTATTACTCCTCTCACCTTTGAACAGATAACGGGTAACAGAACAATAACTGATACCTTTGACCGTAATTTTGAGCATAAGGTTGAGCATATTTCTCTGGCAGAGCGCGCAGATATTGTAATTATTGCACCTGCTACAGCAAATGTATGCGCCAAGCTTGCTTACGGTATTGCAGACGATATGCTTACCACAACCGTGCTTGCCTGCCGCTGTAAAAAGGTTGTTTGCCCTGCCATGAATACCGGTATGTACGAAAACCCCGTAACTCAGGATAATCTTGAGATTTTGCGTAAATACGGATTTGATGTTGTTGAGCCTGCTTACGGTGAATTGGCTTGCGGAACTACAGGTGCAGGCAGACTGCCCGAACCCGAATATTTAAAGGAAGTTGTCTTAAAGCATATAGCGTTCCCCCATGATTTAGAGGGAAAAAGGGTTCTTGTAAGTGCAGGTCCCACAAGGGAAGCTATAGATCCTGTGAGATTCATTACAAATCATTCCAGCGGAAAAATGGGTTATGCAATTGCAGAAAATGCAATGCTTCGCGGAGCCACCGTTACCCTTGTAACAGGGCCTACCGATATATCTGTTCCCGATTTTGTAAATGTTATAAATATAGAAAGTGCTGCTGAAATGTTTGATGCAGTTACCCAATATGCAAAGGATGCCGATTTTATTTTCAAGGCGGCAGCTGTTGCCGATTATACCCCTGCCGAATACAGCGATAATAAGGTGAAGAAAAAGGACACGGAAATGTCAATTTCTCTTACCCGAACAAAGGATATTTTAAAATATCTTGGTGAAAACCGCCGCTGCGGTCAGGTTATATGCGGTTTTTCCATGGAAACCGAAAATATGCTTGAAAACAGCCGCCTAAAGCTTGAAAAGAAGAATGTTGATATGATATGCGCCAACAATTTAAAGCAGGCAGGTGCCGGTTTTGGTGTTGACACAAATATTATTACCCTTATAACAAAGAATGATGTAACCGAGCTTGGCTTGATGACAAAGAATGAGGCGGCAAAGGCTATAATTGATAAAGCAATACTTTTGAAATAAACTGTTTGGAGAAAAACATGAAAAAAATTGTATATGCATTTTTGATTTTATTGATGATTTTTTCTGTTAAACCTGTAGCGTCTTTCGCAGGACCTCACGGAATCATCGAAAATCCCGCAATCGTTGTTTCTAAGGCTGATATTACCGTTGACGGTAATATTGATGAGGCTGAAGGCTACAGCGAACCCGCAAAGATGAATTATGATACATGCGGTTTTTTCTGGGCACATAATCCTCTTTCAACAAATGCTGATGTATATTATGCTTATGATGAAGAGGGCGTTTATATCGCAGCTGACATCTTTGATGGCCTTGAAGCCATTGATGAAAGAACCGGTGATGATCTTACCGGTCTTAACAGCTTCGTTTATTCTACAGGTTTTGATAACATTGATGTAAGCGAAAGATATCCCTACGGCTATGGCTGGAACGGTGATGTTTTCGGCGTAATGTTTGATCCCCTTGGTGCTTTGATGGCAGAAGGTTTTACAGGCAGCACAGATTTATCTGCAAACTATCTTGTAGGTCTTTTTGAAGGCGACGAGGCAAAGGTTTTCAAGCTTAATACA
>JAFYPJ010000046.1 GCA_017547545.1 Clostridia bacterium
AATTCCTATCATTTGAAACCTCACGGATAAATAAAATCATTTTCTTTTGAATTAAGAATATCAAGATATCTTTGTGCCTCTTTTTTGGCAAGATCAATATCAAGATTTTCATAATGACCGCACTCTATTGCAGATTTGCCGAATATTTCACCTTCATGGGAAACTATACCCGAAAGAACATTTTTAACTACCTCTAAAACCTTTTTGTTATCTGCATTTCTTATAAGAAGGTAAAAACCCGTTTGACATCCCATAGGACCGTAATAGATTACATCCCGGGAAATCTCAGAGTTTCTGATATAGGTTGCAAACATATGCTCAAGACTGTGCATAGTATCATTGTCAATATAATCGCCCATATTAGGCCTTCTGTGACGCATATCATAGGTGGTAATATCACCGTCCACACGGGAAACATATATACCGCATTCAAGCTTGTTGTGGTCTATTGTAAAACTTGCTATCTTTTTCATTTTTTACTCCTAAACAAATAATTTTTCAGCATATCCTGCAGCAATACCTAAAGTTGCAGACAAGCCTACAAGGGCAATAGGGTGAATTTTTTTCACACAAAGAATAAGAGTTAGCATTATGGCAAAAATTATTACTGAGGTTATAAAATCATAGCTTACAAAAGCATCTAAAGAAATACCTTGCGGGAAAAATACCGAAAGTGACATTGAAACCACCGCACTCATAATCAGGGCAATTGCTGCCGGACGAAGTCCGGACATTGCACCCGCAATATATTTGTTGTTTTTGAATTTGAGATAAAATCTTGCAACAATGAGTATAATGATAAACGAAGGCAATACCACACCGATAGTTGCACAGGCAGAACCTAAAAATCTTCCCGCTATTCCCCAAAACTCATAACCCTGCTCCGCTCCAACATAGGTTGCAATATTGATTGCAAAAGGTCCGGGGGTACTCTCTGCAACAGCGATAAAATTTATAAGTTCCTCTGAAGTAGCCCAACTCTTTTCCATAACCTCGGATTGAATAAGGGGAATCATGGCATAACCGCCGCCAAAAGTAAAAAGTCCTATCTTGAAAAAGGTATAAAAAAGCTCAAGAAAGATCATTTCTTTTCACCCTCCTTTTTACTTATAAGTAAGCTTGCAAGCCCTATAACACCTGCACAAACTATAATGATAATAACATTAACTCCAAGCACCGCAGTTATAAAAGCAAGAGCGATAATAATATAGGAGATAAGGTTCTTTTTACAACCCTTGAAAAGCTTGATAAGTGCCTTTATAACAAGAGCGATAACCCCGGCACGAATACCTGCAAAAGCGTATTTTACCGCCTGAATATCCATAAACTGCTTTAAGAAAAGCGATATTACGGAAATAATCACAAAAGAGGGTAACACAACTCCAAAGGTAGCAGCGGCAGAACCGAAAACCCCTGCCTTTTGATAACCGATAAAGGTTGCTGTATTGATTGCTATAGGACCTGGAGTGCTTTCCGAAATTGCAAGAATTTCAAGTATATCTCCTTCCTCTATCCAACTATGCTTTTCTACCGTTTCGCGTTGAATAAAGGGTATCATAGCCATTCCGCCGCCAAAAGTAAAAAGTCCTATTTTAAAAAAGGAACAAAACAGCTGTAAACAAAGCTTAAATTTTGAAAATTTCATTACTTACCTATACAGAAGCGGGAGAAGATTGCCGAAACAACCTCTTCGCTTGCCTTTCTTGAATCTATTTCTCCCAAACAAGCCAATGCAAGCTCCAATTCCATAGATGCAATATCAGGCGTATAACCGTCCATAAGAGATCTTTTTGCATTCTCCATGCTTTCCTTTGCACGGCATAACGCCGAAAATTGACGCTCATTTGAGATAATTGCACTATTATAATCAATAGCTTCGCTAAGAAACATCTTTTCTATCAAAGAGCGAAGCTCATCTATTCCCTCTCCGTTTTTTGCACTTATTTCAACTATGTTTTCAAATTCTGCAAGTCCGGTTTTATCAATGACATTGCCAAGATCTGTTTTATTAAGAACAATAACCGTGTTTTGGGTATTGCAAACCTGAATGACTTTTTTATCCTCTTCTTCCAACACCCCTGAGGAATCAAGAACACAAAGAACAAGCTGTGCCTCTTTCATCTTGGAAACAGAACGCTCTATACCTAATTTTTCCACCTCGTCATCGGTATCGTGAATACCTGCCGTATCGCAAAGATTGAGAGTGATACTGCCTATATTCACCTTTTCTTCCACTGTGTCTCTTGTAGTTCCCGCCACAGAGGTTACAATTGCACGATCACTTTGAGCCAATGCATTAAGAAGCGACGATTTCCCCGTATTCGGTTTACCGCAAATAACTGCAGAAACCCCATCTGAAATAATTTTACCCGTTTCATATGTTGCAAGAAGCCTGTTTGTTTCCTTGAGCATATTTTCGGTTTGTAAAAGCGCGCTTTCAACACTTACATCACTTAGATCCTCCTCGGGATAGTCAACAAAAACATATACCGAAGAAATAAGAGAAAGCAACATTTCCCGAAGCTCGTCTATTTGCTTTGCCAAAACACCCTTAACTCTTGAGTGAGCAAGTTTAAGCTGCTGGGAGTTTTCAGCATCTATAAGGTCTATTACCGCCTCCGCTTCACTTAACGAGAGCTTGCCGTTCATAAACGCCCTTTGAGTAAACTCACCTGCTTTTGCGGGAGCAGAACCGCAAAGATAGGTGGAACGAAGAACCTTTTGAGACAGAAGGATTCCGCCATGACAGCATATTTCAACCGTATCCTCCCCCGTAAATGAAGCGGGAGCCCGAAATACGGTTGCAATGCCGTCATCAATTTCTTCACCTTCAAAAAGTATTCTTCCGTAGATCGCTTTGTTTGATTCAAGATCCGAAAGAGTTTTACCCGATACAGGGCAAAACATTTTTTGACATACTTCAATTGCCCCTTTTCCGGAAACTCTTATTACAGCAATACCGCCCTTCCCCATTGGAGTGGAAAGAGCAGAAATAACATTTTCCATAAATGCACCTGTTTTTGCAAAATTTTTATAATATTATATCACTCGTAAATGGAAAAGTCAATTCTATCGTGTTGACTTTGACGAAATGCTGTGATATAATTATAATAGCTAACTATACAGAGAGGTTAAATGATGAAAAAAACACTTAAAATATTAACAATTACTCTTTTAGCTGCTGTTATGCTTTTGACATTTGCATCCTGTTCAGATACAGAGGACGCATCCGATATTTACACAAAAGCCAAGGAAAAAACAGATTCCTTGAAATCCTTTAATGCCGAAATGACTATAAACCGTGATTTTGTTGGTGACAAGGACAGCTTTAAAGACAAATCCACAATCAAGGTTATGGTTGACCGTTCCGAAGCAGATTCTCCTGTTTATCTCAACACATACTGCCTTGAATTTTCCGGCAACGATGTTGAAACCAAAAACGAAAGCTCAACCTATTATGCTGATTCTATAATCTATCAAAAAACCGCAAACGGTGAGAAATATATGCAGCTTACCACAGCTGAATCCGTTTCATCCCAGTTCAGCTCGGTTGCAATAGATATTCCTGTCAAAGCCTTTGAAAAGAGCCGTGTTTATGTTAATGACGGTCTTACCCAGGTTGTAGCAGAGCCTAAGGTTGAAGTTGTTCAAAAGCTTCTTGAAAGCTTTATAAGCGGAATGGAAGCCTATTACACACCTGTTGACTCAGCAAGCGGATTCAATTTTGAATATTCCACCGTTTCTCTTTCCCTCGATATAAACGAGGAGGGCTATTTTGAAAAGATGGGAGTGGAATTCAAGGCAACCTTTGATCATGCCGAAGGTGTGGCGGCGGTTAATATGAAAATAGCCGTTGATTTCATTGATCCCGGTAAAGATGTTACCGTAGAAGAACCGAGCGATCTTTCCGAATACACATGGTATGAAAATGTTGATATGACAGAAGAAGAATGGCAAGGGCAGATGACAAACGAAGTTCTTGCTCTTTATGACGAAAACAACAACCCCATTCCCGAATATGACGAAACCTATTTAGAGCTTTGCGCTAAATACGGAAAGGAAGCAGTTGATTCAATTGTTGACACATTTGAGATGCTTAAAACCATACAAGGATAATACAAATGAAGCATATAAAAAAGCTTTCGCAAACACATCTTATAGTATTTAGTTTTATATGTATAATTCTTATAGGCAGTGCGCTTTTGTGCCTGCCTATATCTACACGCTCAGATACACCCATTCCCTTTACCGATGCACTTTTTACTGCAACCAGCGCAAGTTGTGTTACCGGACTTATTGTGGCAGATACCTATTCTAACTGGACTCTTTTCGGGCAGATAGTAATAATTTGCATGATACAGATCGGCGGTCTTGGATTTATGACAATTGCTTCTGTATTCTCTGTTTTTTCAAAAAAGCAAATAGGTCTTGCCGAAAGAAATCTTCTTATTCAATCAGCAGGAACCCTTCGGACAAGCGGAATAAAAGCTTTAGTGCGCCGTGTACTTTTGGGCACCTTGATTTTTGAGGGGATCGGGGCAATTCTTCTTTCAATTTGTTTCATACCTCAATTCGGACCGGTTAAAGGTATTTATTATTCTGTTTTTCACTCCATATCGGCATTTTGTAATGCCGGCTTTGATCTTATGGGAACAAATCAGCCATTCTCATCCTTTACTTCACAAAAAGGAGATCTTATTATAAACTTCACTCTTATGGCGCTTATTGTTATCGGCGGTATAGGATTCTTTGTATGGAATGATATTGCACAACATAAATTTGCATTCAAAAGGTATGAGCTTCACACTAAGGTAGTTCTTGTAACAAGTGCTGTTTTGATTGCAGGCGGAGCGATATTATTCTATATTTTTGAAAACAATTATTCCCTTAAAGAGCTTAATACCTTTGAAAAAATAATTGCATCCCTTTTCGGTTCGGTAAGTCCGAGAACAGCAGGATTCAACACGGTGGATCTCGACAAGCTATCCGATTCGGGCAGTATGCTTACCAATGCGCTCATGCTTATAGGCGGAAGCCCCGGTTCTACAGCCGGCGGAATTAAAACAACAACGGTAGCTGTACTCTTTTTAAGTATTGTTTCTGCAGCTAAAAAAGAAAACGGTATAACAGTTTTCAAGCGTTCTCTGGAAGAATCTGCAATAAAAAACGCAGCTTGTGTATTCTTCCTGTATATAGCAACCCTGTTATCGGCGGTTACGGTTATTGCAGCCCTTGAACCCTTCCCTTTAAAGGATATACTTTTTGAGGTTTCCTCTGCAATAGCTACAGTTGGTCTTACAACGGGTATCACATCGCAATTGACCGTATCTTCACATCTGATCCTCGCGTTTCTGATGTTTTTCGGCAGAATAGGAGGAATGACATTTGTTTTGATGCTGTCAGAAAGAAAAAGTTCACCTCTCCTTAAACGCCCCAAAGAAAAAATACTTATTGGTTAGAAAGGAAAACAGCATGAAATCATTTCTTGTTATCGGTATGGGCAGATTCGGTATTAATCTTGCAAGAAAATTAATGGAACTTGGAAATGAGGTAATGGTAGTTGACCATAATTCATCAAAAATTGAAGAATTGGCTTCTGAATTCACCGATTCTTATATAGGTGACTGCACTCACGAAGGGGTTGTTCGAGCTTTGGGTGTAGAAAATTTCGATATATGCTTTGTTTCAATGGGAGAAAATTTTCAAGCATCTCTTATGACTACCTCAATACTTAAATCCCTTGGTGCAAAAACAGTTATTTCCAAAGCCAATCAACCTATCCAGGCAAATCTGTTAAAAAAGCTTGGCGCAGACAGTGTGGTATATCCTGAAAAGGAAATGGCAGAAAAATTAGCTGTTCAATACAGCGCAGATAATATTTTTGACTATATAAATTTAACAGGAGAGTATTCTATTTACGAAATACCCATAGTTCCTGAATGGGAAGGAAAAACTATTATTGATCTTGATATAAGAAACAGATATAATATAAATATAATTGCGGTAAAAAAAGATGGCTCTCTTTTACCCGTTCCGGGAGCCGCCTACCGCTTTTGCAAAAACGATCATATAGTACTGATAGGCACAGGCAAAGATATTGCAAAACTGAAATAATACAATTTTTTGAAGTACCGTGGATTTTGGTGGGTAAACAAATTTTTATAAACAAAAAAGCTTGTTTCAATTAACAGGAATTGAAACAAGCTTATTTTATATTTGTGTAATGATTTGCTTCTATTATTTCTGCTTTTTGGTCACAACTGTCTTTTTCTTCATTATAAAATGAAGCGCTATTGCGGATATAAACAATGCAACTGCCGCATAAGCAAAGGAAGCATCAAAGGTCTGAGGGCTGGAAGTTCCTGTTGCAGAACCCTTGTTTGCGTTGTTTGTGGTTGTACCCGGCTTTGTTGTTGTGCCTGAATTTGTTGTACCGGAATTAGTTGAATTATTTGTATTAGTATTTGTATTGGCGTTTCCCTGGTTATTGTTTGTATTATTGCCGTTTGTTTCGCCATTACTGCCTTCATCGGCAGCAGGACCGCCACTCATAATAAAATGCATACCGTGAGCATCAAGAATCCAGCCTGAAGATGTAGGACCGGGAGTACCGTCGGGAAGAACATTGGCTATAGTTACATATCGGCTTCCTGTAATCATACCCTGCTGTTCGGGATCGTATACTCTGTCATAATATATCATTGCACCGCTGATCTTATTGCCTGCTTTTGCAACAAGTTCGGGAGTTAATGCCGCATCACCAAAGGAATACTCTTTGATATCATCACAAATTTGAGTCCAGGGAAGCGCTACCTCAAAGCGCCAGCCGGTTTCGGTCTGAGAACCTTTACCGGGGATCTTTTCGGTGATCTCACCGTCATTAAGATGTGTACGGTATGTTTTTATATCTCCGCCTTCAAAAAGACCGAAGCAGTACCAGGGAGCAGCATCCTTCATAAAGCCTTCATTCAAAAGAGCCTGAAGGGGGTCTATTGAATACACAAAAACATCTCCGTCCCAACCGGGGCGATTTCCTACCACTCTGTCTGCTTCAATGGTATCTTCACCTGTACAGATGGTATATTCGGGAATACTGATGTCTGCTGCAAGGTAAAGATTATCTTTATCCCACGCGCGGTAGATATAGCCTGTAATAACAACCTCTTCTCCGCCCCAACAGCCGTCTGTATTGGTTTTGTCTATATACTTGCCTTCAGACCATCCCTCGCCTGTGTTGATAACACCGTCGATTACGGGCGTACCGTAGGGACAGTCAATTTCGCCAACCTCTGTTATAAAGTTATCAACATAAGGCTCTTCTGCGAAAACTGCCGTTGGAAGAAGCGTTGCACATAAAAGTGCCACACAAAGTAAAACTTTCAAAGCTTTCATAATAGTCTCCTACATTTTATATTTTTTTACTTAATGAATTTACTCTTTTTTAAAAAACCTAACCGGAAAATAAACTACTCTTATTTATCCGTATGCTTACCCGTAATTGAGTATATTACCCATTCAGCCACATCAGCTGCATGGTCCCCGATTCTTTCAAAATATTTTGCAACCATTAAAAAGTCAAGTGCCTGCCCCGAACATTCGGGTGCGCTGTGAATGGCATTTATCAGCATATCCTTTTCAGAAACAAAAAGCTTATCAACAGAATCGTCTTTATCTCTTACAGCCAATGCCATGTTTATATCATTATGTACAAAAGCATGTATACTGTCTATGGCCATATGTATCGTTTCTCTTGCCATATCCGGCAAAACAAAAAGATCCACACAGTATGGAGTATCCGCCATAAAAACGGTAAGCTCTGAAATATCACTTGCCTGATCTCCGATTCTTGCAAGATTGGCTATCATTTTTTGTGCAGCATGTATCTGCCTTAATTGAACAGGATTGGGCGAACGCAGTAAAAGCTTAATTGTTAAATTTTCTATCTGCCTTTCCTTTTCAATTATCTCACCGTTAATATGAAATGCATTTTTGGCAGTTTGCACATCCCTATTTATAAAGCCTTTAGCGGCACAAGCGATGGCTCGCTCTACCAAAGCACCCATTTCTATAAGATTGAAATTTAATTTTTCAAGCTGTTTGTCAAGTGCATTGTCCATAATATCACCCACTATATAATACCATTTTAAAATGACTAAGTCAAGAACATTTTTTTAATGCATGGGAAATTACTTTGATTCTGTAGGTAATATTAAGCTTCAAGGATATATTCAAGGGCTTTCATTATTCCGTATCTGCCACTTTCATAGGTTAATCCACCCTGCATAAAGGCAATATACGGCTCACGCATGGGCCCGTCTGCCGAAAGCTCAATAGAGGAGCCCTGAACAAAAGCTCCTGCTGCCATTATCACCTCATCACTGTAACCCGGCATTGCCCAAGGTACAGGTGCAACATATGAATCGATAGGTGAACCTGCCTGAATACCTTGACAAAACTTTATAAGCTTATCAGGCTCGCCCAAAGTAAGAGTTTGAATAATATCATTTCTTTTTTCTCCCGCTTTGGGTGAAACATCAAAACCGCAGGCTTCAAATACCGCTGCAGCAAAATGCGCGGTTTTCACAGCCTGAGCCACCGTATGGGGTGCATAGAAAAAACCTTTATATAAAAGCCTGTTCTGATCAAGAGTAGCACCTGCCTCAAGACCTATGGCAGGACAGGAATATCTGTACGAACAAAGCTCTACCGCTTCTTTTTTACCGGCAATGTAACCTCCGCTTTGTGCAACTCCGCCGCCGGGGTTTTTAATAAGCGATCCGATAATTAGATCTGCCTTTGGTTCGTTTATATCAACAAATTCACCGTAGCAGTTATCCACCACTACATATGCATTACTTCTTGAATGAGAAAACTCAACTATTTTATTTATTTCTTCAACCGAGAGGGTAGGGCGGTTCACATAACCCTTTGAACGCTGTATATACACCATTTTCACGCGGGGATCCTTGAGCTGCTCTGAAAAATCCTCCCCTAACTCCACCTGCCGGTATTCTATTCCGAAATCACGAAGTGATCCGCTTCCGTCTGCCCCCTTTTTGCTGATACCAATAACTTCGTCAAGAGTATCATAGGGTTTGCCGGTAACGGCAAGCATAACATCTCCGGGACGCAATATTCCGAAAAGTGCAATTGTAAGTGCATGGGTACCGTTTATCATATTATGACGGATAAAGGCATCTTCCGCGTTGAAAACTCTTGCAACTACTTTATCAAGAGTTTCTCTGCCTTTATCGTCATAGCCGTACCCGTCCGAGCCTAAAAGACATTCCTTTGAAACACGGAATTCGGAAAATGCTTTCATTACTTTTTCGGTATTTATGTATGAAATTTCATCAATGCGGTCATATTCATCCCTTAAAGAGAATTCCGCCTCTTTTGCTATATCAAGTATTTTTTTACTAAAACTCATTTTATCCTCTTAAAGTGATCTTATAATTTCTTTAAATTTTTGTCCGCGAACCATAAAATTCGGGAATGCATCAAAGGATGCACAAGCGGGAGAAAGAAGAACATTATCACCCTTGCCAGCCGCGTTTACCGCTGCCATAACAGCCTTTTCAAAATCAGGTTCGGAAATAATTTCGGGTATACCATTGTATTTCGGACATTCAAGGAGAACATTTTTGATCTTTTCGCCCGTAGCACCTGTTAAAACAACGGTCTTTGCCTTTTCGCAAAGGGATATTGCCAACGGTTCAAAGGGAATGTTTTTATCATAGCCGCCGCAAATAATGACAACTCTTTCATTAAAGGCAGAAAGTGCAGCCGCAGTTCTTGTGGGGCTGGAATCTATAGAAGAATTGTAGAATCTTACTTCGTCCTTAACACGCACAAGCTCAAGGCGATGCTCTACTCCGCCGAAATTCTTTGCAATATCAACTATAACCTTTTTGCCGACTATAGGATATACCGCCGCGATTGCCGCCATATAGTTTTCAACATTATGATGTCCGGGAAGAAGGATATCCGAAACATCCACAACCTTTTCGTCTTTATAGTATATTGCTTCCTCTTTTTCGTAAACATCCCCCTCTTTGGCAAACCAAAGAAGCTCGGTTGCTTCACATTTATCCTTTTCAAGGGATCGGGTTATATCGTTTTTATGGTTAAGTATCAGTTTACTGTTCTCGCCCATGTGAAGGAATATATTTTTCTTTGCATCAGTATATTCCTGCATATCGGTATGATAATCAAGATGATTTGGCGAAAGATTTGTTATAACCGCTATATGGGGAGAGTGCTGCATTGTATGAAGCTGAAAACTTGAAAGCTCAAGCACCGCATAATCATTTTCAGTCATTTCATCCACAAAGGGCAAAAGAGGAGCACCGATATTTCCTCCCACATATACCTTGCCGAACTTTTTCTCTATCATTTTGGAAATAAGTGTAGTTGTGGTGGTTTTTCCGTCACTACCCGTAACTGCGATCATTTTTGCAGGACATCTTTCAAAAAAGAGTTCCATTTCAGAAGTAAGAACCGCGCCTTTTTTAACCGCTTCTGCAAGCTCCGGAGTGTCGTAACGCATTCCGGGTGTACGGAATATATATTCTTCATCTATATTTTTCAGATAATCCTTACCGCATATAAGCTTAACACCCTTCTCCTGAAGAGAAAGGACATTTTCACCCATTTCAGAAAGCTCCTTACGGTCCCTTCCTGTAACCAAAGCACCTTCCTTTAAAAGATACTGAATAAGCGGAAGATTTGAAATTCCCATACCTATAACGGCAACTCTTTTATCCTTAAACACAAGCTTCATAATTTGCTCCTTGAAATTTTATCACTTTATTATATAATCATTTTATAAAATTATCAACAGAAATTTAAATTTTTTTCAATACCGCAACAAATAATTGATTTATTCACAAAATAATGTTATCATTTATGTACCATTTAAATAAGGAGTACAAAAATGAAAAAGACAAGATTTCTTCTTGCGGCTTTATTTGTAATTATTCTTACAGCCGCACTTGCAGTTTGTTCATCTGCTTTTGTTGATGAGGTTGGTGATGTGCCTGTCATGGTAGTTTCGGATGATGTAACAATTACCTCCTCCGAGCTTTGGAGCTCCAATACAGCCACCCTTATAACAGAAAGCAATTCCGCAACCGCATGGGGTGGAAAAAGCAGAGTATCAAGCGAGCATGAGCTTATGTTTGCTTACAATTCAACACATCTTTTTGTAAGCATGAAGAACTATGATGATTCCCAGGTATTTTCTACTGAAGCAACAAACGATTCCCACGGCTTCAACGGGGATGTTGCAATTCTTCAGTTTGACCTTTTAAGAACATTTGTAAATTCCGAGCATTCACAGAAAACTGCACCCTGGTATTGTTTCTCGATACTTGAAGACGGCAGCTTTGTTGTAACAAGCACTTCCTCAGGCGGAAATTCCTGTGACGATATTCTTATCACCGGAAGCTATGTTAAGGATGAAAGCTGGACTGTGGTTGCTGCTATTCCCTTTTCAAGAATAATTGAGGATAGCAATGCGGGAACAGAAGGTGCTATAGTAATTGACGCTGAAGCTGTGGCAAAAATGGGCGTTATCCACAATGCAAAGCTTATTTATGTTGATGCACACATCTACGGTACCAATCCCGACTATGACTATATGGTTGAGGGTGATCCGGATGAAGGAAGCATTGAGGTACATACCCGTAACTTTACTCCCTGTAACATTATTCCCGGTACAGAGTATGCAGGAACCGACGGTAATCCTCAACAGGCAAGAACCTGCGGTATCTATCTTTACACTACCGATCATATCTGTGAAAAGGGAGATTGGGAGGTTGAGATCCCCGCAAGCTGTACAGAACAGGAGAAATCTGTTAAAAAGTGTATTACCTGCAAAAGAGAAATGCAGGTTAAGATAGGAAACTACGGTCATACAGAGAGTGAATGGATCACTGTTAAAGAGCCCTCCTGTGCAAACGGATTAAAGGAAAAGCATTGTACAGAATGTGATTTGCTTCTTGAAAGTGAAGTTATTGCTTCCCTTTACGGCCATAACAACAACTCTCAGGTAGTTTATGCCGTAAGAACAAACGAAGAGGGTAGAAAAGAACTTTACTGCGAAGTATGTGAGATTGTTATTGATATAGATGCAACCAATATAGATCTTATTTTTGAAGATACTCCTGCAAATACATGGTACGGTGATGCAGTTGGTTTTATCTATACTCTCGGTTATATGGGCAGCACATCTCCCGACAAAGATGTTTTTGAACCCGAAACTGCTACCACAAGAGCAATGTTTGTTACTATTCTCGGAAGATTCCACGGTATAGATACATCGCTTTATACCGAGAATCCTTTCTCTGATGTTGAAGAGGGCCAGTGGTACACCCCTTATGTTGCATGGGCTTACGAAACAGGCGTTGTAACCGGTTATCCCGACGGAAGATTCGGTACTGCAGATACCATTACTCGTGAACAGATAGTTACAATTCTCTACAGATTTGACGGTGCTAAAGCAAGCGAAGATTCCGATGCCCTTGATGCATTTTCAGATGCAAGCAAGATCAACGATTATGCAAAGGACGCTGTAACATGGGCGGTTGAAGCCAGAATAATCAACGGTACCTCCGCTACAACGCTTGATCCTTTAAAAACCGCAACCAGAGCAGAAATTGCAAAAATAATCATTGGATACTTTGATTATATGATAATGAGCTGAATTTAAAACGGAGCAGAATATGAAAATCTGCTCCGTTAAATTTTATATTATAACTTGACAAATTCTGTACAATTTAATATAATATACTGTAATTATTTAATTTGGGGGATTATAAAGTGAATTCCGAAGTTTTGAAGGTAGTTAAATTCGGAGGCAGTTCATTGGCGGATGCTGCCCAGTTCAGAAAGGTTGCGGATATCGTCCGCGCGGAAGAAAGCCGCCGTTATGTTGTTCCTTCCGCACCCGGAAAGCGTTTTCCGGATGACGATAAGGTAACAGATCTGCTCTACAGATGCTATGAAAAAGCATCAAAGGGCGAAAGTATTGATGAAGTTTTTTCACTCATCACAAAGAGATATGACGGTATTATTGCCGATCTCGGTCTTGAGGGCTATTCCCTTGAGGATGAATACACATATATAAGAGGCTCGGTTATTCACAAAGCAGGGCGTGACTATGTTGCAAGCCGCGGTGAATATCTTAACGGTAAGATCCTTGCCGAATTTTTAGGCTATGATTTCATTGACGCAGCAGAGGTCGTTTTCTTTAAAGAGGACGGTAAATTTGATTCAGAGCGCACAAATGAAGCAATGGCAGCTTGCCTTGCAAAGCATGAAAGAGCCGTAATTCCCGGTTTCTACGGAGCAATGCCTAACGATACCATAAAAACCTTCTCAAGAGGCGGTTCAGACATTACCGGATCTATCGTTGCAAGAGCAGTACAGTGCGATCTTTATGAAAACTGGACCGATGTTTCCGGATTTTTAATGGCAGATCCCAGAATAGTAAAGGATCCCAAGGTTATTGATACAATAACCTATCATGAATTAAGAGAGCTTTCATATATGGGTGCTACTGTTCTTCATGAGGATGCAATATTCCCCGTAAGAGTAGCAGGTATACCGATCAACATTAAGAACACAAACTATCCCGAAGATAAGGGTACTATGATCGTTCCTACAGCAGAAACCTGCGCTTCTGCTGATATTATCACAGGTATCGCAGGCAAGAAGGGCTTCTCTGTTTTAACTCTTGAAAAGGATATGATGAACTCTGAAATAGGTTTTGGCAGACGCGTTCTTGAAGTACTTGAAAACGAGGGTATTTCCTTTGAGCATCTTCCTTCCGGCATTGATACAATGAGTGTTATTCTTAACACTAACTGTATTGAAGGCAAAAAGGAAGATCTCACAACAAAGCTTTGCAGAAGAGTTAAGCCCGATTCAATCTCAATCCATGACGATCTTGCTCTTATTGCCGTTGTTGGTCGCCGTATGGTCAGCGCAAAGGGTGTTGCAGCAAAGCTCCTTAATGCTGTTGCAGAAGCAGATGTTAATGTTCGTATGATCGACCAGGGTTCAAGCGAGCTCAATATTATCATTGCTGTTGAAGCATCCGATTTTGAAAAGGCTATGCAGGCAATCTATTCCGGATTTGTAAAGTAATATGGATCTTTGGAGTTATTTGGCTAATACAGATAAACCGAAAATTATATACGGAATGGGAAACGGAGCGGATAAAATCCTCTCCGTTTTTGACCTTTACGGTATAAAAGCAAGTGGCATATTCGCCTCGGATGAATTTTATCGCGAGGGTAAGAAATTTCATGACATGCCCGTGCTTAAATATTCGGATTTCTGTGAAAGATACGATGATTTTATCATACTTGTTTCATTTGCTACAAATCTTCCCGATGTTAAGGCAAACATTTTGCGTATTGCAAAAGAACGCGAGCTTTATGCACCCTGTGTTCCCGTATATGGGGATACCCTTTTTACAGAAGAATACTGCAATAGCCACCAAGAGGAAATATTGAAAGCAAAAGATCTTTTGGCAGATGAATTATCCAAGGATGTTTTTGACAATATCATAAACTACCGTCTTACAGGAAAGCTTGAATATCTTTTTAAGGCACAAACCGGCAAAAGTGAGCCTTGGGAAAAACTTTTGCATACAAAAACCTATAAAATCTTTGCCGATCTTGGTGCTTATACGGGGGACACCGCACTTGAATTTCTTTCTCATTGCCCCGATGCCAAAAAAATTTATGCAATGGAACCCGATCCCCGAAATTTCAGAAAGCTTTCTGCCATAGATGATGACCGTATAATCAAAATAAATAAGGGAGCATGGGATAAATTCGAAAGCCTTGAATTCAATATGGGTGCAGGCAGAGGTGCCTCACGGGGGAACCACGGAAAAACAGTAGTGCTTGATTTTGATTCCCTTGATAACATCCTTTCGGGAGAAAAAGTTGATTATATTAAATATGATGTGGAGGGTTCCGAAACGCAGGCCTTATACGGAAGCCGCAGAACCATTGAAAATCACCGTCCCGATCTTCTTGTTTCCCTGTATCACAGAAGCGAGGATATATTCACTCTTCCTCTGTTGGTCAATTCAATAAATCCAGAATATAAGCTCTTCTTGAGAAGATTTGAATATATTCCCGATTGGGATATAAATTTATATGCCGTAAACCCTTGAAATTTTCCGAAAAAAGGAATATAATATACATATACAATTACCGTTTAATAGGAGAGCATCGTGAAAAAGAGAATTTTTTGTATATTAACTTCAATTATTATGCTTTGGGTTTCGATTCCTGCTTTTTCACAGGAATATACGGATACCTACCGCGATTATTTCCCTTTTGAAGATATTGAAGAGGGAGAATGGTATACTCCTGCAGTGGAATTCTGCTATGTAAACACCTACATGAGAGGAATAAGTAACACTAAATTTGATCATTCCTCACAAACAACCCGTGAACAGATCATCATGATCCTTGCCAATATTTCCGGGGAAGATATTTCCGAATATGAAAACACCACCTTTACAGATATTCAAAAGGGAGAATGGTATTCAAATGCCATTGCCTGGGCACAGGAAAATGAATATACAAACGGTATAGGAAATCAAAAATTCGGTTTGGGCAACAACATCACAAGAGAAGAAGCTGTTACCGTTTTTTACAACTTTATAAAGCGCAACACAAAAGAATTAACAGAAAGCAAAGAGCTGGACAGCTTTACCGATGCAGATACCGTATCAGATTGGGCTTTGGATGCAATGAAGTGGGCTGTAGGTTCTGCGGTTATAAAGGGTAATGATAAGAATCAGATAAATCCGTTGGGACTTCTGACCCGTGCGCAGGCAGCTCAGCTTATAATGAATGTTGAACTTAACTGTATATATAATTATCATGAGCATGAGTTTGAAACCACCTCATGTACAGAACCCGCAAAATGTATTTCAAAAGAAAATACAGAAGGTGAATGCCCTCTTTTGATTGCCCCCGCAAAGGGACACCGTACAAAAACATCCTCTCTATGTCTCGAATTTACAAGCTGTATTGATTGCGGTGCAGAGCTGTTCTCACCTATGGGGCACAACTTTTTACCTGCAAGCTGTACAGAACCCATGACCTGCGAGCGCTGCGGAACAACCGAAGGTGAACCTCTTGGTCATACCGCCGAAAAGGATATGTGCCTGCGTTGCGGAAAAGAGTATTTTTCATCTTCCTACGACAAGCTTGTATATTACCTTGAAAACAAGGGGGCGGCAAATGATACCGAAAAATATTTTTATGCAACGGTAAATTATAATAATGCAGACCATGCAGATCAGTACATAAAATATAAAAACAACGCTGTATATTTTGAAAATACATATTATTTCCCTTCAAGCAACCACAAATTATTTATCAGCTTAAAGTTAGATAATACATCCGGAAACCAATCATATACCGTTGACTATATTAAAAATAATTCTACGGTATATTCGGGAAGCGGTATAATAAATATAAACACCTATACAAAATCAATGCCCTTGACCTTTACAAGCTACTCCGGAGATCAAAACAGTAAAGCTGAACTTGAAGCTTTGGCTTCTGTTTCGATGACACTCAACCTTGATGCGACGGCATATCTCCTTGAAAAAGAGGTTGGCATGAAGCTTTCAGAGCTTGGATTTTCAAATTTTTAACTATGGAATAAAAAAAACAGGCGGCTTGCCTGTTTTTTTATTTTGTGAAATACATTGCTGTTGTTAGAATGATAACAAACATAAAATTGAATGCAGAAAATATTTTTATATAATACCATGTTTTACCCGGATTATGACGGGTATACTCACTAAAGGTTATAAGGCTGGCAAGAGATGCTATAAGCGTACCCGCACCTCCTATATTAACCGCCAAAAGAAGCTCGCGGTAGTTATTTGTAAACTGCGAAAGCAGAATTGCTGAGGGAACATTACTTATACATTGACATGAAAGCACACCGAAAACAAGGGTGCTTTTTTCCAAAAGCATTGAAAAGAAGTTTTTTATTACCTCTATTCTTCCCATATTCCCCGCAAAAATAAAGAAGAAAACAAAGGTGAAAAGCAGAGGATAATCTACCATGTAAAGCGCTTTTCTGTCTACAAAGAAAAGAATCACCGGAATAATTATAAGTCCTATCCAATAAGGTATGCCGCGGAAAACTATTGCTATAGAAAGAATGAACAGTAAAAGAAATAAAACCGTTTTTCCTTTTGGCAGCCTTATACCCGAATCAGGAGCTTCGAGAGGTTCGTTTTTTACAAATAAAAGACAGCAAAGAGTTATCAGAGCTATCGCCAGAATAAAGGGTAAAAACATAATACCCATAAATTCAAGAGTGGGTATTTTGAAAAAGGAGTAAAGATAAAGATTCTGGGGATTGCCGAAGGGTGTAAGCATGCCGCCGAGATTTGCCGCAATATTTTGCATAACAAAGGTAAAAGCCATATACTTTTCCTTACCCGTACTGCGTAACATATAGAAACCTAAGGGAAGAAAGGTTAAAAGAGCCATATCATTGGCAATAAGCATAGAACCTATAAAAGTTATGTAAACCAATGCAAGAATAGCTATTCTTGCAGTTTTAAAGCAACGGACAATTTTTTCCGCTAACATATAAAAGAATTTTATGTTTTTTAATGCACATACTACCGCTAAAACACAGAAAAGACAGGTTAAAGTTTTAAGATCAAAATATCCCAAATATTCTTTATC
>JAFYPJ010000047.1 GCA_017547545.1 Clostridia bacterium
GCTGCAGCCTGCCTTCTTCATAGCAGATGATGAGGTGTATTCGCCGCTGATATAACGAAGAACAACAAGATTATCGAGGTTACTGAAGGTTATGGTGTTACCCTCTTTTGTACAGGTTGCAACATCACCTCTGTTACATGTAACAACATAGTACTTGCTTGTACCGTCATTGTAACGGATATATACAGTATAAACACCGTTTTCAGGAACCATATACTTCCATGTGCCGTCAACAATTCTGTAGCTATCGCTCTTAAGGCCGAATACCTTGTTTTGCTTTGCATCAGCATATGTACTGTATTCACCCTTTGCAACGGTAATATCTCTTACAGAATCGTCAATATCGGTTACAGTAATGATATTCTTATCAGCTGTTGTTGTGGTATCACATTCAACAACCTGAGTAAATACTCCGCCGTTTGCAAATCTTACATAAACGGTGTAAATACCGTCAAGCTTTACATTATACGCAAAGCTACCTTCTGGTGTAATTCTGTAGCTATCCTTAGTTACGCGAACTACAACATTTGCCTTAACATCTTCATATGTCTGATACTCGCCTCTTGAAATCCAACAGTCTCTAATTTCTACAAGACCTGATACAGTAATTTCTGTTCCGTCAACATATACAGACGCGGAATCTACAACCATCTTACCTTCAGGACCGAAATAATAGTATCCCTTTGCAAGACCAAGAGAGTTAGGTCCAACCCACATGGTTGTGTTAACATTCATTGCACCGCTTGATGCATTGAAATAATATATATCACCGTTAACTTTTGCAAGACCTTTAACCAAGGAAAGATTATCATAATAATATGTATAACCGGTAGGAGCATTTACAAAACCGGTTTTAACAAGCTTGTAATCGCTACCGAATTTATAATAACCCTTTGCTATATAATCATTAACAGTAACCCACATTACAGAATCCTTAACAAGAGCTCCTGTTGAACCAGCATAATAATATTCACCGTCAAGCTCTAAAATGCAGGATTTCATTTTAACACCGTCGATAGTGAAATAATAGTTGCTGCCTTCTTTAATTATCTTCTTCTCACCGTTAATAAGGTCAGGAATATAAAGTGAACCGTCTTCCTGTGCATGATAATAACCTGCAGTAAGACCGTATTCGTTATTTCCGCCAACCCATACATCGGTATTTTTGAAAAGGTTACCGTTGGTAGCATTGAAGAAATAGTACTTTCCGTCAATCAAATTAAGATCTTTAGCCTTAACATAATCGGTAAGATAATAGGTATAATAATTAGAATTGTCAGTTACAGTAATAAATCCATCTTTAATAATGTATCCGTTTTCATCAATAAGATAGAAGCCTCTTTCAAGACCGCCCATTGAGTCAAGAGATGAGGATACATAGCATGTTTGATTCTTTACTACTCTACCCATGGTTACACAGTAGATCTTACCGCCCTCGGTATCAACAACACCGTAAGTAATATTACCGTTTTCGTCACACCAATAAGTTGCGCCTTTATACTGAATAAATCCAGAGCATGTACCTATTACAGCACCGGTGGTTTCATCAAAGTGATACCATACCGCAGGTGTAGAAGTGTAAATTACAGGAGCAATTCCGTAACAAACAAAACCCTCCTCGTTAGCCCAAAGCTTTCCTTCTTCAAGCTCAAACCATCTTGAAACAAGATGTCTGCCTGCAAAGTAATATCTTACTCCGTTTGTTGTTTTAACAAATGCACCTCTAACAAGTACACCGTTTTCATTGAATGTATATTCAAGCTTATCAACGGTGTATTTACCGGTAACCATGGAATAATCACTCTTATTGAAATAATAGTTATCTCCGTTAATTACCTGCCATCCGGAAACGAGCTGACCGAATGAAGAGTAACAGGTTTTACCGTTAACTTCTACAAGACCGGTATACTTTGTTTGACCGTTATTAACTCCGTTTTCACCGAAATCATAATAATAACCGTCTATATTTACGATACCGTATGCGCGAACACCGTTATCATAATAAGCATATCCGCCGTCTTCAAGAATCCAGCCGTTCTTTATAATATTAACAAGAGTATATGAATCATTAAATGTAGTATATGTATCTGCAAAATGTCCACCCTTTTCGCTTACAAGATCAGGGTTTACAAAAGGATAAATGCCGTATATAGTCTGATTTTCGGGTTTTTGTGAAAAGCTGTAAAGAGCACTTGCTCTCATGTAAATATCATAAGTGATCTTACCGGACAAAGTTGCAGTAAACTTATTGCCGTCAGCCCATACACTTTCCTTGGGAGTAAGCTTAACACCCGAAATAAGACACAAGGGGTTAGCTGTATCGGGATCGATTGCAGCTGTCTGGTCTATCCAATTAAGGATAATATCAAGTTCGTAGGTTTCTTCGTTAAATACAACCTTATTAAGAGCAAAATACTCGTTTTTAACCATTATATTGCTATAATCAACATCAAATCTTTCATCAAGTTTAACAGTTGCCTTAACCTCGGTTAATACGCTTATACGCTCTGCAAGCTGCATAAGGAATGACCAGGCAGAAGCACCCTCAAGGTCTGAACCGGGAAGCATTGATGTAAGATCTGCCAATCTTTCAGGAATGGTAAGCTGTGTCATATCCATAGCAAAGATATAACTGGTTACCATGTCTTCGTTACTGTCTGTTACTGTATATACAATGTCATCATTTGTTGTTGAATTGGATACAGTTCTGTCCCAGGCAAGGCTACGGTCTCCACCTACGGCAGAATCAAAATCAAAGGTTGTTTCACCTTGATTATAAAGGCTTACCGTAATAGATGCAGCAATAGAAGTATCCGCTGCAAGAGCAGCAATAACCGTAACACTCTTTAATCCTGATGTAGCATTTGCAGTAAATGTAAATCCGCTTGCAACACCTGCATTATTATTACTTAATGTATATGTAAGGTCATTTTCATTGATCGTTACTTCTTTACCTTCATAAAGAGCAACTACAGGAAGTGTAACACTTGAACCGTAAACTGCATCAACATTTGTTTTCTTAAAATAAATCTGATCGGGTACAATGATATAAACGGTTTTGCTTCCGATTATTTCGTCACCGAGTTTAAGATTAATATCAACACTACCGGTTCTCTTTGCGGTAAATACACCGTCTTCGGTGATTGTACCCCAATTTGCATTGGAAAGCTCAAAGGTTGTACCTTCGGGAAGTTCAGCAGCATTACCTGTAGCAGAAACGCCAACAGGAGTTATCTGAATGCTTGAGCCAACTGTAAGATAGTTTGTGGGTGTTTCAAGAATTGCATGGTCAAATGCGGTAGAGTTAGGTGCTGTTGAAACCATAAGAAGAGATGTAGCAACAGAACGCTGAATACCGTCGGAAGGAACATTGATAACAGAAAGCTCATCATCACCTTCCTGTCTTGCAACGAATGTGGTAGATCCGCCGCCGTCAAGGTTAATTGCTTCAACACAACCGGCATCGAAGAGTACCTGAGCAATTTCTTCCATAGAACCGCCGCAGGATAAAGGCTCCTGACGACCGTCCATAACCATCAATACAACCTTACCTGTTCTGGTTATACCAACAGCAGTTCTGGATGCACGGTCTGTATAATAGGAGGATGTTCCTGTAATACAGATCTTACCGTCCTTGATAAGTGTAGAGCCAAAGCCCGCGATACCGTCACGAACCTGATCCTTATAAATAGTATTATATTCAGAAGTTGTAGCAATAATAGGAGTACCGTCTTTAAGAATACCAAAGAAACCGTTACTGTTAATACTATGATATTCCTTACCGTTCATAACAAGAAGACCGCCGGGTTCACCTGTCTGCATGTTAAAGCCGGCACCGTTAGTACTTACAATAACATTATAATTTTCGATATAGTCAGGACTTTCGGGATTACCGTATCTTTCCTGAGCAGCATTTGCCTGGTCAAGAACTCTTGTCATGCACCAACCGTGTTCGGGATATGTATCACCGTAGTTTGCAAACATATCAACATCATCTCTTGTGATGTCTGCAGTTGCAGTATAGAAAACTGTCTGCTTACCGTCAGCAGTAGTAGCCTTGTATTTCTTCTGGGTTATACCGGGTGCAAGAGTTGAAGACTCGGTAGAAAATACTTCGTAATAATCATTTGTTATCTGATCTACATAGTCACCCGCAAGTGCACATACATAGTCTGCAAATGCATAACAGCAAACCTTTCTGAGGTTAGCGATATCCAAGGACTGAATGTTTTCTGTAGATTCAAGAGTGCTTATAAGCTTATTCTTAAGGTATGCATCAAGAACAGCTTCGCGTATGTCTATTCTGGTAGAAAGACCGTTGAGACGGTTGCGAAGATAATAGTCTGCGCGCTGAGTATCATCAAGAGTATCTGTGTAATATTCATAAAAAATCTGAGCAAGAACACCGCTTGTATACTCGGTGTTATAGAAATTATCTATAAGAGCGATAGCATCAAGGTCTCCTCTAAAGTCCTGAATGTCGAAGCCGCTGTCTGCATAGTCTATAGCTACACCGTTTTCTCTTACAAATTTAACCTGCTCTTCAAAAGGCTTTGTAAGATCGTTGCCACCTGTACGGTCAATGTAGGAAATAAGGTCAACAAGGTCACCCGCCCAACCGGAAAGATCGGCATGGTTCTGGCTACCCTTATTGTAATAAGTAATGTCCATTGTACCGATAACATGGGCAATGTCATATTTATCACCGTTGGGCATTACTATATCTTCAAGATTCTTAAGACCTGTTACTGCAAGCATAGGTTCGTCTTCAGGAATATCGGCATTTATCATATCTTCTGTTTTTCTGACAAAAGTTGCAAAGCCGGCATCCTCATAACCTGCCATAATACCCCATGAACCGGTGGTATATTTATCAACACCTGTTCTGATATATTTAATAACAAGTGCAGCAGGATCCTTACCGGGATTTTCCCTTACATACATAGCCGCTAATTCCTCAAGAATAGCAACATTCTGTATGAATGTTTCGTAATCGCTTACCACAGGCTCGCCCAAAGCGGGGAGAATGGTAAAATCAGTGTAATCGCAACGAGTACAGGTATAATAATCAGCCCAACCGTCTTCGGTGTAAGTAGGCTTTTTACCTGTGTTCAGAACGAGATCGTGTCCTAAGGTATCACAATCTGATGCAAACACACCGAAAGGAACCAAGGTCAGCAATGTGGCACTTAATAACAATAATGCCAATACTCTTTTAAACTGCATGATTTTTCTCCTTTATATATATTATTTTCTTTGTTTAATTATTTTACACGGCACACCTGCTGCAACGCAGTAAGGCGGAACCGATTTTGTTACAACTGAACCTGCTCCAATTATACATCCATCGCCAATTTCAACACCGGGAAGTATAATTACGCGGTCACCTATCCAAACATCATTTCCTATAACCACAGGTTTTTCTTCGTCAAAGCCTTGCTTCAACATTGGTATATCAACACTGTCATTTTTATGATTTCTTGTAATTACGGTAACATCTTCACCCATCATTACATAATCACCTATTGTACAACTACCGTAAATCTTTGAATTAACACCCAATCCGGAATAATCTCCAAGAGAAACCTTATAAGAAAAGGATGCATTCTTTTCAATGTTTACACCTTTTCCGCATTTTTTCAGCATAAGCTTGCCGCAAAGTCTGCGCAAAAGGGTTTGTCCTACCTTTATACCGGAATATGAAGCAGGTAATTTTTTTGCTATTGTATAATAGAATAATGCTCCGACTTTTCTTTTTATCATAATTATACTCCGGACTCCAAACTATCTTATACTTTTGGTTAAAGTATCAAATTTCATATCCTTTTGCATACCAACATACATTTCATAGGAATTATCAAAATCAACTTTAATTGCATGCTCTTTGCAAACCCTGTCCTCGGGTTCGGGGATCTTCATATAGTCACCGTACAAAACCGTTAACAATTCATGATAATTTGCTGATATCGGGTATTCCGAATTCTCAAATTGTATAAGATTTGTATTTTCAAACCACTCTCTTTTATATTGAGCCTTGGAATAGCTGTGTGATGAAGCAAAAAATGAATGTACAAACTTACTGTTTTTGTCTTTTCTTCTCAACGCCAAATTAAGAAAGAACTTAAAGGGTAAAAGATGGCTGAAAAGCATTACGGTTTTTTTTACAACACTTTTAGTTATATAACCTTTAATACAAAGGCATTTTGCAATAACTATCTTTGAAGATACAAATTGCAGGTATGAAATAATTTTATTATTTGAAAGATTGTCACAAGGAAAAATATCAATATACATCCCCTGATGCTGCAATGGATCTTTGGGAACAACCTTTTCCATAAAAGCGGTATTGTTTTTTCTGATTTTTGAAAAACAACTCATCCAATGCTCGGAGTATTCTTTTTGCAGGTAATATATATCACTATCAAGCTCATTTTGCGCAACAGAAAGAAATTTATCATAATCCTCTCTTAGCATTATTACATCAAGATCGTCATCCCATGGAATAAAACCTTTATGCCTTACTGCGCCTAATGCCGTGCCTGCAAACAACATATAGCGTATGTTGTATTTTTTACAAATACGGTCTAACTCATTGAGCATTTTTAATTGTTCAAGCTGTAATCTTCTTAAATCAAAATCTGCCATAAAAATTCCTTATCAAAATATTTAACTGTATTTTTTCAAAGCCTTAATTGTATACTTAATTAAATAATAAATACTTGAAAACAATGATAATTTAAGATGCTTACGGTAAATTATCCAACGGTTTTTAGCGGCTCTTAACTTATTTGAAGAACGGCTACCCTGATAAACACGGTAATCAGCAAGAACCTCTTTTGAGCCTGCGGCCTTATGTCCGTCTTTAAGAATACTCATCCAGAGTGCATAATCCTCATGAGCATACTGCCCCGAAAAAGTATATTTACGCATAACATCTGTTCTTACAACCGCAGTAAGACAACCGATCTCATTTCTTACAAGCATTTTATTATAATCGGTATTTTCATCAACAATAAAATCGTCACAACATTTATTGCCGTTGATATCTATCATGGAGTGGGATGAATAAAGAATATCCGCCTTTTGTTCTTCGGCAATTTTCAGCTGCACCTCAAGTTTGTTCGCGCGCCATAAATCGTCGCTGTCAAGAAATGCAATCCATTCACCCTGTGCTTTTGAAATGGCGAAATTACGGGTATAGGAAACACCTGAATTCTTTTCATTACAAAAATATTTGACCCTTGGATCTTTTAAAGTAATAGTTTTAACAACCTCCTCGGTTGCATCCGTTGAGCAGTCATTTACAACTATAACCTCTAAATCCGTATATGTTTGATTTAATATTGAATTGATAGCAGCCTCAATAGTTCTTTGCGAATTATATGCAGGCATAATAACACTGACCACGATAATATACCTCATTATTATTTTAACTATAAAAGGAAGTTTGCAAACTTTCCCCAATACTTATAATTATTATACTATAAACACCATAATTTTGTCAATGAACTA
>JAFYPJ010000048.1 GCA_017547545.1 Clostridia bacterium
ATCCTTTGATGCTACACAGCTTATGGCATTCCGTGCATCCTGCAAGGCGAATGCTGAAAAGCTTGGCATGAACAATATTACACTTAACGATATGGTTCTCTTTGCAGTTGCAAAGACATTGAAGAACCACAGAGATCTCAATGCACATTATCTTGATGCTGAAGACAAGATGAGATTCTTTACAGATGTTCATCTCGGTATTGCTTGTGATACTCCCAGAGGACTTCTTGTTCCTACAGTATTCAACGCAAACAAGCTTTCTCTTAATGAGCTTTCTGCAGCAACAAAGAGCGTTATAGGTGATGCAAAGAACGGTTCTGTAAGCCCTGATTTGCTCAAGGGTGCATCCTTTACCGTTACCAACCTCGGTGCTATGGGTATTGAAAGCTTTACTCCCGTTGTTAATCCTCCCCAAACCGGTATTCTCGGTGTTGGAGCAATCACTCGCCGCGTAAAGAATGTTGGCGGAAATGATGTATTCTACGATGCAATGGGACTTTCTCTCACATTTGACCACAGAGCTCTTGACGGTGCTCCCGCAGCTAAGTTCTTAAAGGAACTCTGCAGCAACCTTGAAAACTTCAATCTCTTGTTGGCTAAGTAATAGGAGGGAATTAAATGATTTACGATCTTATCGTATTGGGCGGCGGTCCTGCAGGCTATAATGCTGCAGAAAAGGCTGCTCATGCAGGACTTAAAACACTTTGTATCGAGGGCAGAGCTCTTGGTGGCGTTTGCTTGAATGAAGGCTGTGTTCCAACAAAAACACTTCTTTATTCCGCAAAGATTTTTGATTACGCAAAGCACGGTGCAGAGTACGGTGTTAACTTTGCAGGTGCAACCATTGACCACGAAAAGGTAGTAGAACGCAAGGGCAGAGTTGTTAAGATGCTCGTTGGCGGTATCGGTGCAACACTTAAAAAGGCAGGTGTTGATGTGGTAATGGAAAACGGCGAGATCCAGGGCAGAGATGCAG
This sequence comes from Clostridia bacterium, assembly GCA_017547545.1. Classification (GTDB taxonomy): domain Bacteria; phylum Bacillota; class Clostridia; order Oscillospirales; family CAG-272; genus RGIG7300. The sequence goes on from JAFYPJ010000048.1 coordinate 977, forward strand.
AGGGCTTCACCGTAAAGGCAGGCGGCACAGACTATAAGGGTAAGAAGCTTCTTATCTGTACAGGCTCCACCGCAGCAGTTCCCCCTATTCCCGGTCTTCGCGAGGCGGTTGCAAGCGGTTTTGCCGTAACCAACCGTGAGATCCTTGATATGACTAAGGTTCCCGAAAAGTTTGTAGTTATCGGCGGCGGTGTTATCGGTCTTGAAATGGCATCTTATTTCAATTCCATCGGCTCCAAGGTAACTGTTATTGAAATGCTTGATCATATCGCAGGTCCTACAGACCGCGAAATCTCCAATATTCTTCAGAAGAACTATAAGAAGAAGGGCGTTGAATTCCTTTTAGGTTGTGCGGTTAAGTCTGTTGGTACAGACAGCGTTACCTATGAAAAGGACGGTAAGGAATTTACAGTTCCCGCTGACTGTGTTCTCGTTTCTATCGGCCGCCGTGCTATGACACAGGGTATCGGTCTTGAAAACATCGGTGTTATTACCGAACGCGGTGCTATCGTAACCGATGATTATATGAAAACAAATGTTGCCGGTGTATGGGCAGCAGGTGATGTAAACGGCAAGTCCATGCTTGCTCACACCGCTTACCGTGAAGGTGAGGTTGCTGTTAACAATATGCTTGGCAAGAAGGATATTATGCACTACAACTCTATTCCTGCAGTTATCTATACCAATCCTGAGGTAGCTTCTGTTGGTGAAACAGAAGAAACAATCAAGGCTAAAGGTCTTGATGCAAAGGTTCAGAGCTTTACTCTTAAATACAGCGGCAGATATATTGCTGAAAATGAGGGTGGCGACGGTATTGTTAAGATCATTATCGGTAACGAACACAGAAACATTCTTGGTGTTCACATGATCGGTAACTATGCATCCGAAATTATTTACGGTGCTGCAATGATGGTTGAAAAGCAGATGAGAGTTGAAAATGTTCAGAAGATGGTATTCCCTCATCCTTCAGTTTGCGAAGTAATTCGTGAAGGTCTCTTCCAGATCTAAGCAGAGCAAACATGTTCCGCAGCGAATGATTGAGTGTAAAAATCAATAAATTCATCGTTTTATTCCCGAAATAATATTAGAATTAAATTTTTAAAAGAAATAAATAAAAATAAGGAGTATTTACTATGCCAAAGAGTCAATATGTAGATCCCGGTAAGGTTTTTGAACCCGGTTATATCACATTCCAGGATATTCCTGTAAACCAGTACAAGAAGACCTTTGCTGAAGAAAAGAAAATTTATACAAAGGACGATATGCTCAGAATTTATCGCGATATGAGAATTATCCGTGAATTTGAGACAATGCTTAACGAGATCAAGACAAAGTCTGCTTACAACGGTGTTGAATATAACAACCCCGGTCCTGCTCACCTTTCTCTCGGTCAGGAAGCTTCCGCAGTTGGTGAAGCTTACGCGCTCGATATCAATGACCTTACCTTCGGTTCTCACCGTTCTCACGGTGAAATCCTTGCAAAAGGTCTTTCCTCTATCCACAAGCTTGACGATGATGAACTTTATGACATCATGAAGGAATTCCTTGACGGTTCTGTTCTTAAGGTTGTTGAAGATAAGATGGCTGCTCATGAAAGCATCAAGGAACTTGCTATCGACTTCCTTCTCTACGGTGCACTTGCGGAAGTATTTGCAAGAACAACAGGCTTTAACAAGGGCCTTGGCGGTTCTATGCACGCATTCTTCATTCCCTTCGGTATCATGCCCAACAACGCAATCGTTGGCGGTGCTGCTCCCGTTGCACTCGGTGCTGCTCTTTATAAGAGAGCAAACAAGAAGAAGGGTATCGTAGTTGCTAACTTCGGTGACGGTGCTTGCGGTAGAGGTCCTGTTCTTGAAGCTCTCAACATGGCTTCCATGGACCAGATCAAGCAGCTTTGGGGTAAGGACGGCGTTAACGGTGACGGCGGTCTTCCCATCCTCTTCAATGTATTCAACAACTTCTACGGCATGGGCGGTCAGACCCGCGGTGAAACAATGGGTTATGATATGGTTGCCCGTATCGGTGCCGGTGTTAACCCCCAGCAGATGCATGCAGAAAGAGTCAACGGTTACGATCCTCTTGCAGTTATCGATGCAGTTACCAGAAAGAAGGAGCTTCTTGTTAACGGTGACGGTCCTGCACTTCTCGATGTTGTAACCTACAGAACAACAGGTCACTCTCCTTCCGACTCTTCCACATACAGAACACAGGAAGAAATTGATGCTTGGAAGGCAGCAGATCCTATCGAAGCATACAAAGCTAAGCTCATCAAGGGCAAGATGGCTAAGGCAGAAGACTTTGCAGCAATTGATGAAGTTATCATCAATCGTATGACAGAAGTTTGCAAGCTCGCTATCAACGATGAGATCTCTCCCAGAATGGATATGGATAAGGAACCCGATGCTATTGCTAACATCATGTTCTCCAACCAGCATGTTAAGTCTATGGACGAAACAAGAGAACCCGAAGTTCTCGCTCCCAAGGAAGAGAGCCCCAGAGTTAAGGCTATCAAGAATAAGGTTAGAACCCATTACGATGCAAACGGCAAGCCTGTTGCAAAGGCAAAGGTATACCAGGTTCGTGACGGTCTCTTTGAAGCTATCGTAGATAAGTTCTACGAAGATCCCACCCTTATCGCATACGGTGAAGACAACCGTGACTGGGGTGGCGCATACGCAGTATACAGAGGTTTAACAGAGGTTATTCCTTACCACAGATTCTTCAACTCCCCCATTTCCGAAGCAGCTATCGTTGGTTCTGCAGTTGGTTATGCAATGAGCGGCGGTCGTGTTATCGTTGAGCTTATGTATGCTGACTTTATCGGTTGTGCAGGTGACGAAATATTCAACCAGGTTGCTAAGTGGCAGTCTATGTCTGCAGGTATCCTTAAGATGCCCATCGTTATCCGTGTATCCGTTGGTTCCAAGTACGGTGCTCAGCACAGCCAGGACTGGACAGCTCTTACAGCTCACATTCCCGGCTTGAAGGTTGTATTCCCCTCCACTCCTTACGATGCTAAGGGTCTTATGAATGCAGCTCTTAACGGTACTGACCCTGTTGTATTCTTTGAATCTCAGAGAGTTTATGACTTTGGCGAAATGTTCCACGAAGGCGGCGTTCCCACCGAATACTTTGAAGTTGAAATGGGCGATCCCGATGTTAAGCGCGAAGGTAAGGATATTACAATTCTTACAATCGGTGCTACACTTTATAGAGCACTCGATGCAGCAAAGGAACTCCAGGATAAGTACGGTATTTCCGCAGAAGTTATCGATAGCCGTTCCATCGTTCCTTTCAACTACGATAAGGTTGTTGAATCTGTTAAGAAGACAGGTAAGATCATCATCGTTGGTGACGCTTGTGAACGCGGCTCCGTAATGAAGGATATGGCAGCAAACATTAACGAGTTCTGCTTCGATTACCTTGATGCTCCCGCTATAGCACTCGGCTCCAGAAACTGGATCACTCCCGCTTACGAGCTTGAAAAGTACTTCTTCCCTCAGGCTGATACCATCATCGACGCTATCCATGAAAAGATCATGCCCATTCCCGGCCATGTTTCCACTCATGATGTAAGCGACCTTGAGAAGATCGCAAGATCCAAGAAGGGCTTATAATTAAACAGTAAAATGCCTCCCAAATCGGGAGGCATTTTTGAATTATATGAAATACGAACTGTAAGCCGTTTACAAAAGGAAGTATTTATGCTGTAAACAATAAAGCAGATTTAAGCGTCTACTCTGATTATTTCAAAATCAGTTCATGGTCAATAGAAGCCTGCGCTTGGGCTGTAAATGAAGGACTTCTCGGTTCAACGAATACCAAGGTTCTTACCATCTCTCCAAAGATGGATGTAACAAGAGCACAAGCCGCAAAGATATTTATGAACTATAACGGTATAAGATAAAAGAAAAGGTGATGTCTCAAATGCGGTTTTTTCGCATTTGAGGCAGCACCTTTATTTTGCAGTTACAGTTCAGCAACCGCCCGCTCCCTCAACCGTTTTTTCGTCATACATTCGATCATATATTTCACCTAAATCACAATGACCTCTGTCGGGAACGGTATAATAGGTTATATTAAAGTTATTTTCTTTCATTGCCGCTACAAGACGGTTACTGTGTTTATCGATATTGACTGCTTCATCCTTTTCACAATGGAAGATTGTGTATTCGGTTTCTTTTGGGAATTTATCTGCCAGATGGAGAGGGGATGCGGATTTTAGTGCATCCTCGAATTTTCCTTCATAAGAAGCAAAGGCTGTATATAGGGTACGGGGAAGGTCGGGGCGTTCAGTAAAGTGGAAGGGAAGATCGCATACGGGACAGCTTGCAACACAGCTTGAGGGGGTGCGTTTTGCATAAACTGTGTAAACTAAAGCGGAGAGACCTCCCATACTGCCGCCGGAGGAAACAATGGGTGTGCTATCGGGAAGATCATGCTTTTTAAAGAGAACATCAATAATTTCATCGGTAAAATTAACGGTATCTCTATTCATCCAAGCCCAGGGATTATGATAGGGGATAACAAAAAGTATACCCTTTTCGGCATAGAATTCACCCATTTCATTGCTTTGGTCATACATACTGCATCCGCCCAGGCCCACAAAGAAGATCACAATGCCCTTAATAGGCTTTTTTACAATTTCGTCATTTACATAAGCGAAACGGCGAAGGTTTTCAATATTCATTATTTTTTCCATGCTAATACTTCCTTTAAACTATTTGATGTATTATTTTAACATTAAATTTTTCCAATGTCAATAAAACTATTTTTAAAACTACTGCTTGAAATTGAATATATGATATGATATAATAATACAACAATAAAGAATACGGAGAAATAATATGAGCAAATCAAAAAAAGCATTATTATTTTCGGTAATGACTATAGTTATTTTACTGTTTTCTGTGTATAATGCTGTTGCCCAAACTACCGATACAAAGGGTATTAAACCGGAAATTTCTGTTGAGAATTATACTGTATATGTTACAAATGCAGATACCGTTACATATATCAGATTTGCATTGGGAGATTATACAACATCTCTTGGAATAAAGAATGCAGCAGACTGTGTAACTCTTAACTCAACCGTTATTAAAGGCAATACCTTTGGCGGGGTACTTTCCTATGAAATGCCAAACGGAGGAATTTACAGCTTCTGGGTAAAAACATCAGCCGGAAATGAGTATATATATTCTTCTGTGGATATAACAAAAATGACTCCTGAGGTTTCGGTTAACGGTGTTACTGTTACTGCAAAGAACTTTTATGCAATAAAAGATCTTTTTATAGCAAAAGGGCATTGGAGCTCTTATCCCGAAATCAAAACAAACGGATATGTTGTTTGCATAACCTCAAATAAGCTTGCTTATGTTAAGTCTTATTCCTATACCTTAAAGGATGAAGGCGATTATACTGTATTTATGCGCTTTAAGGACGGTACAACCTGGTATCGGCATATCAATATAGATTGTATTAACCCTACTTTTAAACCAAACGGACTTCAGCTTACTGTTGGAAATCTGCAGGGCGTAAAGGTTGTTCGTACCGCATACGGTGAATATACAACTATTTCGGCTCTGAAAAAGGCAGCTTCCCAAAGAGCATTTACCTCAAAAGGAGTTCTCAAGGATAAAGAGGAATATACCTTGCAATACCGTCAAAACGGGATGGTAACCGTGGTGGTGCAGTACGAAAACGGTTATTATGAATTTTATTATCATAATATTGAGAAAAAACTTCCTACATTCAGGCAGGAAGAGAACAAGGTGATTTTCGGAGATCTTGACGGTCTTAATTTAATAAGGTATGCAAAGGGTAATTACACTTCCGCCTCTCAAATAAAAAATGCTGAAGATTCACGGTATCTTAAAGCGGATTCTATTGAAAACGGAACAATTACTGTTACTCTTTCTCCCGGAACATACACCTTCTGTGTTCAGTATGGCGATGAAAGCCAGAGCTTTTATGTTGTGAGTGTATCGGGAGTATTTACAAAAAACTATTCATTTACAAATTCTTCCGGAAAAACAGTATCCTTGCCGTTTTGGCTCTACACTCCCGATAATGCAACCGATGATATGCCTTTGATAGTTGTGTTGCACAGTGCTCATGTTAAATACAAAAATGAGCTTACCGCAGAAGAAAATCTTATAAATCTTGTAACATATGAAAAAGACGATTTCCCTAAATATTTTTATAACGGGGAATTCGGTAATATTCCCGCATATATGGTAATTCCTCAAACACCGTCATCCTCACTTGGCTGGCCGTCAAGAGGTGCGGAAATAGTTGAATTGATAAAATACTGCGAAAGGGAATACAAAACAGATGCTAACCGTGTAAGTGTAATCGGTTATAGCTTGGGCGGTACCGGTGCGGTTGAGCTTGCGGCCGCTTATCCCGATGTGTTCAGTAAGGCTGTTTCTGTTGCCGGCGGTCTTGACGGAATTACAAATAATATCAGACCTTATATTCAAGGTTACGGAAGAATTCAGTTAAGCGAAAGTTACTATCCTGAACTGCGCGTTTTGAACAGTGACAGCACAGCCTATGAAAAGAACTATATGAAATATCTTTATGAGGCAAATGCAAATAAGCTTAAATACCTTGCGCAAAGTGACGGTGAGATAGCTGCAGCAAACAAATTTAAAACCGAACGGATCAAAGAGCTTTCGGATATTTTTAATAAGTCATCCGTTGATCTGTGGACTATTGTTGGCTCAAAGGATGCCGAGGTGGAATATTCGGTTCACGATCTACTTTGCACATCCGTAACCAACGGTAATGCAAAATCTACTGTATTGGAAGGTTACAGCCACTCAAAGGCATTAACATATTGTCTTGATCAAAAAAGTGAAATTATAGATTTTCTGATAAACGGTTAATATCAAAAGAGATAACGGTATAATTCGTTATCTCTTTTTCTGTTTAAGAATATGTATTCTTTTGGCTATTTTTAAAATGATGAACGAAATATACAAAAAATATTAAGAAAATTATTAAAATATATTGACAATCACCAAAAATATGTTAAAATATACCCATAATAACAATAAGGAGGATAGTAAAATGAAAAAAGTAAAACTGTTTATTACGCTTTTTTGTGTGATAATGTGTATTGGCATAATGGCGTTAACATCCTATGCCGTTTTTGAAGGCGAGGTGGGAGAAATTCCGCTTATGATGCCGGCATCCCCCGATGATATTATAATTGACGGTGTTGTTGATACCGAAAATGAATATTGGGCCGGTGTTGATGCAACTATTGTTGATACAACCAATTCCTCACCCTCATGGAGTTATCGAAGCTATGTAATAACAAGTCACGAGGTTCGTTTTGCATACACCGAAACCGATCTTGTTCTTGCAGTTAAGACCTATGATGATTCTCAGGTATTTTCTTATATAAATACCGAAGACGATCTCGGCTTTGACGGTGACACCCTTGCACTTCAGATTGACCCCGCAAGAGTGATTCTTAACAGAATACTTGAAGGCAGTATAACTAACAATAACAGTCCTGCGCCCTTCTATATCTTCACTATAATGGATGACGGTTCAACCAAGGTTGCCCGTTACTATTGCGGAACTAACTCAAAAACTGAAATAGAAGGTATTGAAATGGCAACTACATATACCGATACCACCTGGACTCTTGAAGCAAAGATTCCGTGGTCGGTTATTGCTGATGATGTTAAGGCTCAAACAAGCACAGAGCTTGCCGTTGAGGATATGTTTAAGCTTGGTATAACTCATAATGCTAAGCTTATATATACAGACAGACATATCTTCGGTACCAATTCGGTTTATGATGCAATGATCCCCGGCGGTGATGAACAGGGATCTATAGTTACCCTTACCCGTAACTCAACTCCCTGTAATATTATTCCCGGTACATCCTATACCGGTCCTGAGGGTAGCCCCTCTCAGGCAAGAAACTGCGGTATATATCTTTATGTAACCGATCATCCCTGTATTCCGGGTGAATGGGAGGTTAAGGTTAATGCCGATTGTACTACAGAAGGTATCAATATAATCAAATGTACCGTTTGCGGTCGTGAAATGAAGTCAGAGAATGTTGGTGTTTTGCATGATCCCGGTGAGTGGAATGAAACTCTTGCTCCCACATGTTCTGCAGTTGGCGAAGAGGTTATGCATTGTGAGCTTTGTAATGAGCTTCTCTACACAAGAGAAAAGCCGATAGATCCAAATGCTCATAAAACGATCCGTCAGAATATAAAAAAGGCAACCTGTACCGAACCCGGTCTTATTGCCCCTGTATGCCGACTCTGTAAAAAACAGTTCCCCGAACTTGGATCGCCTACTTCAACTATCCCTCATGTATTTACCGATTATGTGAGTGATGATAACTATACCTGTACCGAAGACGGTACAAAAACCGCGTACTGCGATTACGGATGTAAAACAACAGATACCGTTACAGACGAAGGCTCTGCAGCACACCGCCACAAGAATGAAACACTCCGTGAGCCTACCTGTGCTTTAGCAGGTAAAGAGCTGCATATATGTGTATGCGGAGATATGTTTATAACCGATATAAACCAGGTTGACCATGAATACGGTGATTACATATTCAATCACGATTCTACCTGTACCGAAAACGGAACGGAAACAGCATACTGTATCTATGGTTGCGGTAACAGTTTAACAAGAGAAGCGGAAGATTCAAAACACAGCTTTATAAACTTTGAGTATAACAATGATGCTACATGCACTAAGGACGGAACACAAACATCCTACTGTGAATACGGTTGCGGTGAATTTATTACCGTAACTGCTCCCGGCACAATGTCACACAGCTATGAGCGTACAGTTATTCTTGAACCCACCTGCTGTGTATACGGTAAGGCACTTAACCGCTGTGAGTGCGGAGATTATTATGTAGAAACAATTGCACTTATACCTCACAGCTTTGGTGATTGGAAGCTTATCACAGCGCCAACTCTTGATAAGGGCGGCGAAAAACAGAGAGTATGCGAAGTGTGCTTTGCTGTTGAATCTGCTGTTGTTCCTGCAACAAAGGCTTATGTTATTTCAGACGGTTTAAGTGTAACTGTTGGTAATCTGTCCGGCGTTAAAGATTATTTTATTGCTGCAGGTATATATACTACATACGGTGAAATCAACAGAAATAAGATAGTTCGTATTACAGATAACAAGATTGCAGATAAGAATACATATACCTATACGCTTTATGATGTTGGTACATACAGTATATGCATTCGTTATGATAGCGGAGAGGTTGAAATACTCTACATTACGCTTAAAGTAAATGAACCTACTTTTGAGGTGAAAAACAACTCGCTTACCGTTGGAGGTCTTAACGGTGTTAAGGTTGTCCGTGTAGCAAAGGGTGAATATGATTCTGTATCCGCTATTAAAGCGGCAGATGGAAATATTGCATACAGCGGCAAAACCGTTCTTAAAGGACTTTCTGAATATACTCTTGATTTTACCGAAGAAGGAACTTATACTGTTGCGGTGGTATATAACAACGGATATACCGTATTATACAATTATATTTATTAAAATATAAATTCTCAAGGGGTTCGGTTGAACCTCTTGATGTTTTTGTTAATATATGTTAATATAATGTTATAATATTTTTAATTTTTGGAGGCAGCTATGAAAGTGATAAAAAGGTTCTCTTTTCTGATAGTATTACTGCTTATTACTGCTCTTCTTTGTGTTTCGATATATGCAGAAAAGCAAGGAGATACTGTTATTATTGAAACTGTTCAAGCAACATCGGGTAGTGTGGGTACTCTTAATTGGACTCTTGATGATGCGGGTACCTTTACAATTACGGGAAACGGTGTAATGCCCGACTATTCTTATTTTACATATGCTCCGTGGGATAGCTACAGCTCAAGCATTAAGCGTGTTGTTATCGGAAACGGTATTACCCGTGTAGGCGGTTTTTGCTTTGTAAGCTGTACCAATCTAACAAGTGTTGAACTTCCCTCTACCGTTGAATCTATAGGTTCAAATGCTTTTTACGGATGTACAAAGCTTGGCAGTGTTAATTTCAATGAAGGACTTGTAACTATAGAGAGCGGTGCCTTCAATGCCTGTCACGGTTTCACCTCTCTCAACTTTCCCACAACACTCAGGAATATAGGATCAAGTGCATTCTATTATAACAAAAATCTTTATACACTTAATTTGAACACAGGTCTTTTGACTATCGGTTCAGGCGCGTTCAAGGATTGTGATAACCTTGCCTCGGTTACAATCCCCGATTCGGTTAACGAAATTGCAGATAACGCATTTTCCTATTGTGACATGCTTACCCGTGTTACCTTTGGTTATGGGGCAGAGAAGATAGGTAATTATTCCTTTGAAAAGTGTATTTCGCTTAAATATATCGTTATTCCTGAGGGGGTTAAAAGTATCGGTCATTGCACATTTGCAGAATGCAGCTCGCTTGAGAGCATTACACTCCCCGAAGGACTTGAAACGATAGAATCCTATGCCTTTGAGGAATCTGCTCTTAAGAGTATCGTTATTCCCAACAGCGTAAAGACACTTGATTCCTACGCCTTCCAGAATTGCGATTCCCTTGAGGATGTTACTATCGGCTGCGGTATAGAAACAATGAACCGCTATGCCTTTGCAAAGTGCGATAATCTTAAAAAGGCCGTTTTGACCGAGGGACTTTCGCTTTTAGGCGCACGGGCATTTTATGAATGCCCCATGCTTTGCGAGATCAATTTTCCCGCAAGTCTTCGTTCTATCGGTGAGTGTTGCTTTTCCTATGATACATCCCTTACCGATATTAAGCTTAACGAAGGACTTACGGCCATTGAGTATTCGGCATTTTCAGGCTGTACTAACCTTGAAAGCATTTATATTCCCAAGAGCGTTACCACAATGGCAACCCAGATATTTACCAGAAGTACAGGGGTTACCGTGTATTGTGTTGAAAACAGCACGGCACACAATTATGCTTTAGAAAATTCTCTTAATTATGAGCTTATATCCACCGAGCCCAAGGTATCGGTTGATTCGGTAGAAATTACGGTAACAAACCTTACAGGAATAAGGGATATGTTTATAGCAAAGGGTTATTTTGATAATTATACCCTTGTTAATATAAACAAAATAGTTCGTATTACCGAGCTTAAGCTTGCGGGAAAAAGTGAATACAGCTATATTTTACCCGGCAGCGGAGAATATACCGTTCTTATAAGATATAACGACGGTACACAAAAATTCCTGTATGCAGAGGTAAATGTTACCGAGCCTGTGTTTAACGAAAACGGCTTGCAGCTCAATGTTGCAAATCTTAACGGAATAAAGGTTATCCGCACAGCCTTGGGCGAGCATAAATCCGCCGCTTCGATAAAGCGTACCGAGGGTGCAAGAGCCTTTAGTGCAAAGGATGTTTTGAAGGGTAAGGATAATTACACGGTTCAATACCGCGAGGAGGGTATTTATACTGTTGCGGTATGTTACGAAAACGGATACAGCGTTTATTATAAGTATAATGTTGTAAAGAAGTCTCCCAAAATGACTATAGTGGGTAATAAGGTTACCTTTACAAGTCTCGATGACCTGAAGGTTATAAGATATGCTAAAGGTGAATATACTTCATCGGGAGATATTAAGCGTGCAGAGGGAAGTGTGGCACTTACCGCAAATAAGGCGGTAAACGGAGAAATAACCGTTACCCTTGCCAAGGGAACCTACACCTTCTGCGTGCAGTATAACGATGAAAGTTATAACTATTATACCGTTGTTATTGAATAATAAAATATATTATAAATTTTTCGGAGGTAGAAAATGTTTAAGAAAATAATTGCCGTATTTTTGATGATCATGATGCTTGTCCCTATGATGACGGGATTCGGCTCCTCTGCGGCAACAGTTAAGTATTCGGGCACTAATGCAGGTCCCAATGTATCCTGGTATATCGATACAGACGGCTTGTTATATCTTTACGGTTCCGGTGATACCTATGATTTTGAGGCTATCGCCTACGCTCCCTGGCATATGTACCGTACCGAGATCAAGAGTATCCTTGTTCAGCACGGTGTAACCGGAGTTGGCAGGAACGCTTTTGTGGGCCTGTATAATGTTACTGCGGTAACCCTGAGTTATACCGTAGCTAAGATAGGCGACTATGCATTTTCCTCTTGTACCTCCCTTGGTTCGATAGGACTTCCCCCTTCTGTAACATATATCGGGGACAACGCCTTTTCCTACTGCACCTCTTTTACGAGCTTTACTATTCCCGATGCCGTTACATATATAGGTAACAATGCTTTTGCCCGCTGTGATAATCTTCAGGTAATACATACAAGTGCGGCAAACCCCTCCTATATCTGTGAATACGGTGTTCTTTACAATAAGAATAAGACCGAGCTTATAGTTTGTCCTGCAGGTACTACCCTTACAAGCTATACAATTCCCGAAAGCACAGTATCTATTCAGCCCAGTGCTTTCTATAACTGTGTAAATCTTCAGAGCATTACACTTCCTACAGGTGTAAGCGAGATCCCCGATAGCTGCTTTTCCTTCTGTACTTCACTTAAGAGTATCAATACCAAGGGTACTATCACCTCTATGGGCAGTGCGGCATTTTCCAACTGTACCTCATTAGAGGATATCGTACTTCCTGCAAATGTTGCATCTATCCCCGATTTTGCATTTACTCATTGCTATGCATTGACTGATATAGTTATTCCCGAGGGTGTTAGTGCCATCGGTCAGTATGCCTTCAATTACTGTACGGGACTGACCTCTGTTTCCTTACCCTCCACACTTACAACGATAGGCGAGGGTGCATTCAAGTATAATCCCAATACCCTTTATCTTGATATCCCCTCAAGCGTTATTGAGATAGGCAATTCCCTTATCGATGATTCCCCCAATACAACAATCCGTTGCTCTATATTCGATTATGCTTACGATTACGCAATGTCAAAGAATTATAAGGTTGAAACTTATGAAACCATCGAGTCGATCTCTGTAAACACCCTGCCCGATACCACCCTTTACGGTCTTGCGGCCGAGAATCTTGATATGAAGGGCTTCAGCCTCAATCTCAATCTGACAAACGGTGAGGTAAGAACGGTTGATGCATACTACACAACCTCCCAGCCCGATTTCTCCACAGGCGGGAATAAGACAGTTACCGTAACCTATGCAGGTCTTACCACCACATTTGATATTTTTGTTGACACCTCTTTCATGACCTTCCCGGAGTCTGATCACCCCTATCATCCCTTTGAACATGCAGAGTGGAGTTTTACCTATCCCGGTCATGCGGATCAGCTTCTTGTAACCTTCTCCGAGGATACCCTTATGGAGGGATATGACGATCTTGAGCTCTATACAGTAGTCAGCGGAACAAGCTGGTTCGGTTCTGACGAGCTTGCAGGAAAGACGGTTGCAGTTAAGGGTCACAGCTTCAGAATAGTTATCCGTTCCAGCGGCGGCGAAAAGACCTACGGCTTTAAGGTAACAAATGTTGAGCCTGTATGTAACTGCTTTGAATCATCTGTTGACGGTGTAGAGCTTACCGTTGATTATCCGAAATATGATATCAAGGATATCTTTATCGCAAAGGGTGAATATAACAGTTATACAGAGGTTAATGCAAATAAGATAGTTCGTCTTACCGCAGCAAAGCTTTCGTCTTCATATTCATACAAATATACTCTGCCCGGAGCAGGTGTATATACAGTTCTTTTCAGGACAGAAGACGGAAGAATGGAAATACAGTATGTAACCGTTGATGTTACAGAACCTGAATTTACTCACAACGGATTGCAGCTTAATGTTGCAAATCTTGAAGGAATTAAGGTTATCAGAACCGCAGCGGGAACACATAAGAGTGCCGCTTCCATCAAGAAAACCGAGGGTGCAAGAGCATTTACTGCAAAGGGAGTGCTTCTCGGCAAGGATGATTATACCATTCAGTACAGAGAAAACGGTACGGTTACCGTAGCGGTTTGCTATGAAAACGGTTACAGCGCTTTCTATGTATATGATGTTGTGCAGAAAACTCCTGAAATGACACAGAACGCAAATAAGGTAACCTTTACAAATCTTGACGATCTCAAGGTTATCAGATATGCTTTAGGTGAATATACAACCTCTTCCCAGATAAAGAATGCCGCCGGATCGGTTGGTATAACTCCCAAAAAGATAGTTGATGGTGCAATTACAGTAACTCTTAAAGCAGGAACCTATACCTTCTGTGTTCAGTATAATGATGAAAGCTATAATTATTATACAGTAACTGTTGAATGATTTGAATCTATATAAGAACAGAGAACGATTTTTGATATTTCGTTCTCTGTTTTTATTGATTTTTGGATCATTAAAGGTTATAATATAATAAAGTGAGGTGAGAATATGCTTATTGTCAGGAATAACTCTACAGATCCCTATTACAATTTGGCATTGGAAGAATGGCTTATGGATAATACGGATGAGGATATTTTTATGCTATGGCGGAATGAAAATACTGTGGTTATAGGTAAAAATCAGAATGCTTATGCTGAAATTAACCGTGAATACGCAGATTCTCACAACATTAAGGTGTCCCGCCGTTTGACCGGCGGTGGTGCTGTTTTTCATGATTTGGGCAATGTCAATTTCACCTTTATTACAAAAAAGGAAGAGGGAAGCGATATTGATTTTGCTAAGTTTACCGTGCCCATAATAAATCTACTTAAAAAATTGGGTGCAAATGCAGAGCTTTCGGGTAGAAATGATATTTTGATAGACGGTAAAAAGGTTTCCGGTAATGCACAATGTGTAAGAAAGGGCAAGGTGTTGCATCACGGAACACTTCTTTATTCGGCAAATCTTACAGATGTTTCTTCTGTACTAAGGGTTGATGAAACAAAGTTTCAAGGCAAGGGTATCAAAAGTGTACGAAGCCGCGTAGCAAATATAAAGGAGCTTTGTAATACAGAAATGGATGTAACCGAATTTATCGGTTACATCGAAAAGGAAATCAACGGTGCAATTTTAGAGCTTTCCTGCGATCAGATAAAAGAAGTAGAATTACTGAAAAATACCAAATATGCAACATGGGAATGGATATGGGGACGCAATAAAGAGTATTTTCTTAAAGCAAAAAAGCGTTTTGATTTTGGTTTGGTTGAGGTATTTCTTGATACTAATGGCGGAATTATTAAAGATGTGAAGCTGCGCGGTGATTTTTTTGGAACGGCAGATACAGCGGAATTGGAAGATCACCTTATCGGTGTCAGATACGAATATGCGAAAATACTTGGAAAAATTGAAGCTATAGGTGTAGAAAGAATTATTCATGGTGCAAATGCAAAAGAAATAACGAATTTATTCTTTGAAAACTCTTTACTTTAACGCTTTAATATGTTAAAATAACCTTAAAATCTGTTCAAGAGGTTGAAAAATGTTTGATAAGATTAAGGATGAAAACACAGATTATCTGTTCAAGTGTATACTTTCACTTGAAAATGAGGAAGAATGTTACCGTTTTTTCGGAGATCTATGTTCAATAGCCGAACTCAAAGAAATGAGCAAAAGGATGCTTGCGGCAAAAAGACTTAACGAAAATTGCGTTTATTCTTCTATAGTAAATGAAACCGGACTCTCAAGTGCAACAATCAGCAGGGTTAACAGAGCATTGAAATACGGGAATGACGGCTATTCATTAGTTCTTGAAAGAATGGAAAATGATGATGAATGAACAGTATTCGGTAATATCGCAGTATTACGAGCTTCTTAATTCCGGTATGGATTATGAGGCTTATGCTTGTTTTATTGATAAGATAATTAAAGAAAATGGAATACAAAAAACTGAATTGGTTCTTGACCTTGCCTGTGGTACCGGAAAGATAACAAGACTTTTGGCAGATAAAGGCTATGATATGACAGGAGTGGATCTTTCTCCCGAAATGCTTTGCGTTGCCAGAGAGCAGGAATATGAAGATCCCAAAGGTATACTGTATCTATGTCAGGACATGCGGGATTTTGAACTGTACGGTACTGTTGATGCCACGGTTTGCTGCCTTGACAGTATAAACTATCTTTTGAAAACCGCAGATGTTGAAAAATGCTTCAGCTTGGTTCATAATTATCTTGTTCCCAACGGGATATTTGTTTTTGATGTTAATTCACCCCATCGCTTTACAGAGGAATATGCAAAGCATGATTATGTTTTGGAAGAAAACGGTGTTCTTCTTGCATGGCAAAACTACTATAATGAAAAAAACAAAACCTGTGATTTCGTGCTCAGCTTTTTTGAAGAACAGGATGACGGAAGCTACGAACGATATGACGAAGTACAAAGAGAAAAGATGTTTTCAATGAGAACATTGAAATCAATAATCTCAAAATGCGGATTTGAACTTATAAATGTGTATTCCGATTTCGATTTCTCGGTCAATATTGATAAAAGTGACAAGTGGTTTTTTGTATGTAAATGTATAAAATGATGAGTTTTTTAAAAATAAAAAAAGTTTTAAAAAAACCTTGACAAATTGTTGTTGGTATGCTATAATAACATCCGTCGCAAGATGTGGGAGCATAGCTCAGCTGGGAGAGCATCTGCCTTACAAGCAGGGGGTCATAGGTTCGAGCCCTATTGTTCCCACCAATATTTTTTCTAACTTCGGTTAGAATGCATTGTGAGGGATGGAATACCGTCCTTCGCACATGTGGCCTGGTAGCTCAGTTGGTTAGAGCGCTAGCCTGTCACGCTAGAGGTCGAGGGTTCGAGCCCCTTCCGGGTC
>JAFYPJ010000049.1 GCA_017547545.1 Clostridia bacterium
CGGAGCAACGAAAAAACAAGTGATGACAGCAGCAAAAAATGCCGTAAACATCATAAAATTCTTTTTAATAAATATAAATAAGTTTTCAAAAAAGAACTGTTTCATAAAACCTCTTATTTTTTAAAATTGCGTTGAAATTATACCATAGTTTTTACCATTATTCAATAACATTTTTTTAACTCTTTATTTCTCGTTTTGCGTGAATCATCTTCATGAAATAAGTTATTTACATTTAGCTTTTCCAGGGCTATAATTAAAATACAAGGTTGCAACCGAATTCAGAATTAAGGAGTAAAACCATGAACGAAAATATCGGAATCAATATAAAAGAGCTTCGTCAAAAAGCTAATATGACACAGAATATGCTGGCAGAAAAATTAGGTGTTTCCTTCCAGTCGGTAAGCCGTTGGGAAACAGGAACAAGCTATCCCGACATAACACTTTTACCCCTGATAGCTTCGGTTTTTGATGTAACCATCGACAGTCTTTTTGGTATAAGCACAAATGAGGTTGACAATCGTATAAAAGAATTTTATAACTGCCGCCGAAGCGGATATGACCACAAGCAACTCATTGAAGTTGCCCGTAATATTTGTAATGATTTTCCCAAGGAACGTGAACCAAAATATATACTCTTTGAGCTTCTCTCGGCACCCTGGTCTGACGAAAAAGAAAAGCAAGCAGGTATAAAATTAGGTTACGAGCTTATAAACAGCAGTTCCCCTGCTGACGACTGGCACACAACCGTTGTTATAGGTGATATGATAGCGATTCTCCCTGATGAAGGATTGGATGAATTTATTGCTAAATATACTCATGACCGTTCCCTTGATGACATGTTAATAACACGCTACCGCAGGCAAAAGGATGACGAAAAATTCTTAAAACAATATGCCAAAACAGTATATTTGGAATTATGGCACTTCTTTAATTGCTTTCATCTTCCGCTTCTCGGCATGCTTAAAGCGGAGGAGAGGAGAGCACATTGTGAATTCAAAATAAAAATATTAAACGCGCTTACTCAATTTGAGGGAGATCCTTTGTCTGTTTTGGGTGACGGTGAGGTTGATATTTTCACTCTTTGGAGAATAAATTGGGGTACACTTATGGCGGCTTTTACAAATAATGAAGAAGAATCTATTAAAATAATTCGCGAAGTTTTGAGTCTGTTTGATAAAATTCGATCTTTTCCCGAAAACACTCCTCTTGATACAAGAAACCCGCTTTTTGCTCCCGTCAAAATATACATTGAGCATAAGCATGACAATAATTTTACAGATCTGATTCCCGAAATTACAAGCATTGGTGTTTCGGGAATCGCTCCCGGATTTATCAGATATAACCTTGAAACACCTTTCTTTGATTGGCTGAAAGGGAATGAAGAATTTAAAGAAATAATTGAAAAATTAAGTTAAATATACCTGACCGATAAATTACATTTTAGTGGGGAGTTCAGTGGAGCGATATATCTTTTCGCATTTTTAAGACGGATAGTCTTATAAATGCTGTTTATTAGCGATATGTTTGCCTACGGCAAACGCGATATAACCTATAGCAGCGATATAACCTCACTTCGATCGGTTGCGATATAATATAAATCCCCTACACCCCACAGATTTTCGTTGACACCGTCAATTCCTTCTGCGCGCCTAAAGTCTCTTGAACTCATTGAGTGTCTGCCGTTCTCACGGTATTGCTTACTCCCACGCTGTGGACGCAAGCCCGTTCGGTATATCGCATCCGAAGGATATATCGCTCGAAAAATATCGCAAATCCCGTAGGGGATTTATATCGCTTTATTGGGCTTAGCCCGATAAACTATAATTGGATATTGCAATATCCGCAAATATATGTTATACTGATTTTGCGTGAGGGGGCGACACCCATAACAAAAAACAGGCGGCAAAACACCGCAAAACGCAATCTATATCAAAGGGGATGACACCCATCGAAAAAAACATTATTGTTGTAGATGAACAAGGAAACGAATATAAGGCTACCTACCCCAAAAGGGCAAAAGGTCTTGTTAAGAATGGCAGGGCACGCTTCATAGCTGAAAACAAAATATGCCTTGCGTGTCCGCCTGATAAAATAATGGAGGACAACCAAATGTCAGATAACATATCTGTAAATGAAAATATAGAACCAATAGCTGCAACTGCTCCTGACACAGCCGAAAAGCTGAGCGCGAAGGATATATTTAACAGAATTTCCGAGCTGCAAAGGCAGATAACCGAAAACTCATACTATTCCCTGCACAGATTGGGAGATACCTTCTCATCGATATATGATCATGACGGTGTTTCTGTAGCAAGTGAGGAAATCGAGGTAATATGTCAGGTGTTCAAGGAGAGAGAAAAAACTCTTATAAAGATGCTTGAGATCTATGAGAGGATGTATGCGGATCTTTGTGCAGGCAACCGAGAAACCAAAGGTATTGAATTAGTTAAGCTTTCGGTGGCCGCTGAGCTTGAATTGATAGAAACAAGCGGCTTGTCAAAAGATCGAAAGATTATAAAAATCAATGAGGCGATAGATAAAGGTAGAACAAGGATGACCGATGTGATTCTGCGTTCACAGTATGCTTTAAATCCAAGAATACTTGAAGAAAAATGCGAGACTTCAAAAGCACCCGAATCCGAAGTACCTCAGGAAAGTGACCAATAACACAAACCCCGTACGGAAATTCCGTACGGGGCTTCTCTTTTATTCCTACTCGGTAAAGCTCTTTATCATTTTAGCCGCCTGAGCTCTTGTAACTGTCATTTTGGGAGAAATAACAGCTTCGGTTTTACTTGTTGAGCCTATTATTTCATTACTTACTGCCCAATTTACCGCAGTTATCGCCCAAGAGGATACGGTATCTCGGTCAATATAAGCTTCAAGCACATCCGAATATACCTTGTCATCGTTGGCATATCTGTAAAACAATGTAGCAATTTCTTCACGGGTAATCGAATTACCTGTTCCGAATTCACCGTTACCTATACCCTGTACATAACCCTTTTCATATGCCCAGATCACAGAAGGACCGTACCACGAATCTACCTCCACATCACTGAATTTGTTTTCGGTATATTCACTTAAATCGTCTCCCGATACTCTTGCGAGTATGGTAACAAACTGTTCGCGGCTCAGAACACCGTCGGGTGAGAATTCAAGATAAGCTGTTCCTTGCATATATTTATTGAAAACGCAATAGCGAACACCCTCTGCATACCATTCATCACGGTCGATATCTTTATAATCCGGTAACCCTTCAACGGGCATAGTTTCGCAAGTTGCTCCGCATGCTTCACAAATACGCATAACAGTACCCTGTTCACCGAAATCGGGCATAATGCTTATCTCCAGAACCATAGGCCCCTTATGCTTCGGCGTGGAATTAACATTGATTTCATAATAAATGTCTCCACATTTTTTACAGGTATGCTTTATTTCCGTTTTACCTGTACATAATTCTTCGCTTCCTGTTTCAATTTCATAATCATGCTCGCACTCAACGAGACCTCCGCCCCAGTTGCATGCTGATTCACCGTTAACCTGTTCTAATTCAAAGCTTGCCTTTTCCACTACAGCGGAATTACAAATAGCACCTACGGATATATAGCCGCTTTCTAAATCTTTAAGACCTGTAAGATCAACCTCTTCATAGTCGGATTTTTCTTCATTATATGCGCGTACATAATCAACACCGTTTACATTTACTATATAACCCAGCTTTTCATCCGCCTTTATACTTACGGTTAATCCGTCACTTGTGTCAATATTGGCATATTCTCCGTTATAAAGAGATGAATCGCCTGACGGATCATACGATAGCGGCATGATATCAGGATCTCCGTATGTGTAATATCTTGTAAAATTCCACTCGTAACCGAGATTTTCATTGTTTTTATACTCACCGTCATAATACACAACAGTAAGAGTAGATGCCGTTTTGGAGTTACTGTAACTGTCTGATACATTATTCAAGGTTATACAAAGTCCCTTGCTTCCTTCGGCGATAAGATTGCGAAGTCCCTTTGCCAAAAACTTATCTGCTTGATCTAAACCCTTAGAATAAGGAATGTCTGCAATATAATCAACAACTTCCTGTGTCCAAAGAACCGATATCTGATTGCTGAAATTATTTTCATCAACCTTAAAATCAAATTCATCCGGCATAATGCGTAAACTCATTCCATCAAGAGCTGTTGCTTTTGGAGATGATATCAATGCTATACCGTATGCACCGGGAAAGGTATCATAATCGGGTATTTCTGCTCTTATACCGCCCTTTTCTGTTTCGGAAAATTTAAAACCGTCTATTTTAACATTGTCGGAAGCATCAGTAATAACCGTTCCTTTACGGCTTGCGTACTTTGCACCAAAGGTTTTAAAATACTCTGTTTGTGCCGAACCCGAAAAAACAAACATCGGTACCAACATTGTACATATCACAATAAAACATACTATCTTCTTCATAGAAGAACACCTCCTTTTCTTCTTGTTAATTTTATCACAAGCAGTCCTTCAAGTCAAGAATTCTTGTTGATTGTTTACATTTTTGAAACTTTTAAACAGCATTTTTTGTGTAATTTGCAGTATATATGTTCAATAAAAAATCAGATTCCAATGGAATTTCATTGGAATCTGATTTTTTTGTTTATATAACACCTTTTTTGATTATAAGATTTGCATATAATGCCTTTTCACCGGTAGCAACAACGGCATAAACGGTTTTTGCTCTTTCATAAAAAGCAAAGCGTTCAATTTCTTCAATACGAATGTTTTCACCCTCGTATTTCGCCATTGTTTTTTTGTATTCATCCCAAATGGGAGTTTCAACCTTATCACCGGGAACTACTTGCATAAGACCTGCGTTATATTCTGCATAGGTGTCAAGGGGGAAGAGTGCAAGAATTGCATCAAGCATTTCGTTTCCTCCGTGACCGTCACAGCGAACAACGCGGTTATTCATACTATGTGAGGGGAAGTTCCCGTCGGCAATTATAAGCTCATCGCCATGCCCCATTTCCGCAAGAATCTTCAACAATTCCGGCGGTATAAGAGGAGAAATGTTTTTAAGCATAAATTATCCTCTTATTTGTAAAGCGGTCCGTAGGTTGCACAAGCTCTGTAGTCCTGACCTTCCTTATCCATACCGAATGCATTCCATGCAGCGGGACGGAAAATATCAGCGTTGGGTACATTATGCATACAAACGGGAATACGAAGCATAGAGCACATTGTGATAAGGTCAGCACCGATATGACCGTAGGAAATAGCACCGTGGTTAGCACCCCAATTATTCATTACATCATAAGCTGTACAGAAGGGGCTGCCTTCCTTACCGTCACAACGGGGAGCAAACCATGTGCAGGGCCATGTATAGTCGGTTCTTGCCCAGAGCTTATCGGTAACCTCATCGGGAAGATTAACAGTCCAGCCTTCAGCGATCTGAAGAACAGGGCCAATACCCTTAACAAGGTTAAGTCTGATCATGGTAGCGGGCATTTCTGCCTTGGTTACGAAACGGGAGGAATATCCGCCGCCTCTGAAGTAACCGAGGTCAGCGTAGTTCCAAGTGGTGTTGTCCATAATTGCCTTCTGGTCTGCTTCGGTAACTTCCCACCACTTCTTCATGATACCGTTACCGTTTTCATCCTTAGCCTCACCGTTTGCATCAAGACAGCAAGCACCGGAGTTGATAAGGTGAATAAAGCCGCCGTTTTCCTTAGCTACACCCTCTACATCATAGCCTGTAGCTCTCTTAACAGCCTCAGGACTCCAATAGGTACGAACATCTGCAAACATCTGAGCACGGTTTGTGAGAAGCTTCATAAAGAGCATACCGAGACCGTTGAGAACATCATTTTCGGTAGCAAGAATGTAGGGCTCACGCGCGCCTTCCCAGTCAAATGAGGTGTTGAGCATAGCTTCGGGGAAATCACAGTTGGGATAGAAGTCTGTCCATTGTCTCTGGCCCTGGAAACCGGCCGCAATTGCATTATGACCAACGCGTTCCTCTTCACATCCTTCGGGAAGATTGGGATTGCCGTTCATAAGATCCTTGATAATACACATCATCTTAACAACAAATTCAAGATCCTCTTCCTTACGCTCAGGAGTTCTCTGCATACCCTCAGGGTTCTTATCAAAGCCGATCTTGGCATATTCCTTAGTCCATGCCATTGCCTTATCAAACTCAGCGTGATCGTAGATACCCTCTGTCATACGGCGGATAATTTCAACCTCATCAACAGATTCAACACGCATACCGAGGTAGCTTTCGATAAAATCGGAATCAATAATAGAGCCGCCGATACCCATACAGATAGAACCGATCTGGAGATAACTCTTACCTCTCATGGTTGCAACTGCAACTGCGGCACGCGCAAAACGAAGGAGTTTTTCCTGTACATCTGCAGGAACATCGGTAACCTCATCAAGATTCTGAACATCGTGACCGTAGATGCCGAATGCGGGAAGCCCCTTCTGTGCATGTGTTGCAAGAACGGACGCAAGATAAACCGCACCGGGTCTTTCTGTACCGTTAAAGCCCCATACGCCTTTGATGGTCTGGGGATCCATATCCATTGTTTCTGAACCGTAACACCAGCAAGGAGTTACGGTAAGAGTGATGTCAACACCCTCACGGCGGAACTTGTCTGCGCAAGCTGCAGCCTCAGCTACACGGCCGATGGTAGTGTCAGCGATAACAACCTTTACGGGATCACCGTTAGAGTAGCAGAGGTTTTCCTCAAATAATTTCTTTGCGGCATTTGCCATAGCCATTGTCTGGTCCTCAAGGCTTTCGCGTACCTTTAAGGGGCCTCTTCTTCCGTCAATGGTGGGACGGATACCGATAACAGGATACTGTCCTATATATCTGTTCTTTGCCATTTATTTATACCTCCAAAATAATTTTAAAATGATATTAACAAAGCAATAAGCCACACCACAAAATTTGTGATGTGGCTATTACAATTTTAGTACATATTTGTTAATATATAAGAAATAAATTATGAACTAAACATTAACCTTCATATACAAGATTATCCTTTATCATCTGATCCACATTATTTTCATCCCACCATGCTCCGGATATTTCTACCTCAGCATCAACATCCTTGCCCTCAATAGCAAAGATTGCCTGTTCAACTGCATTATAACCGATCTCATAGGAATTCTGTGCAACGGAGCCAATAAGCTCTCCGCCTTTATCCTCGCGCATCCATTCTATCTGCTTTGAACCTGCATCAAAGCCACAAAATTCAATATCATCATACTTTTCTCCAGCAGCACCCATAGCATCATATACCTGTTTTACCACACCCTCATTAGTCATAAATATCGCCTTTGCACCCTTTTCAAAAAGAGCCTCAAGTGCTGCTTTATATGCATTTTCCGCATCTCCCGGTTTTACCTCAAGCTCAATTTTGAATTTATTTGCAGTATCGGCATTTTCGTTAGCAAGAGAGGTGAATTCATCTATAAAACCGTTGGCGCGGTCTATACCTGTTTGAGTTTGGTCATGCTGGATAACACCAACAATAAAAGTTCCTTCATTATCGGCAATATCATCTCTTAACTCCTTGTAAAAATGTTCAGCCGCCAAAGCCGAAGCAAGGCGGTTGCTTGTGGCAACCGAGGCAACTATTGGATTCTTACCCGCATCATTCAAGGCTTTGATATCATTTTCCCATATACCCGAATCAAATTGAACAACCGGAATCTTCTTATCATATGCCTGAATAAGCATATCCGAAAAACCTTCTCCGATTGTTGCAAGCACAAGAGCATCGGCATTATTTGAAAGAGCGGATTGAACCATTTCCTGCTGAGAAGGCAGATCTTTTGCGCTCTCAGAGGCAGGACCGCGGAATGTAATTTCATATCCGTATTTTCCTGCAGCTGCTCTTGCGCCTTTTTTAACCGACTGCCAGAAGGCATGACTTTCTCCCTTTGCTACCACAGCAATGGTTTTTGTATCCTCTTTCCTTGAAGCGCATCCGCAAAAACCGAAAAGAACGGATACACAAAGAATAAATAAAACTGTATTTTTTAAAAGCATTTTCATCAATGAATCTCCTTAAATCTTTATTACGCTTATAGTATTGGCAAATATACAAATATTTACACAAATATCAGGATTTCTTTTCTCTTTTTCTTATACGGAATTTATTGCGTTTTCCTGTTTTTATAACATCCATAAGAACCGCAACCACAACAATTATACCTGTAAGAACATAAGTGACATAGGTGGAATTAAGATTAAGATTGAATTTTGCAAGTATCATATTAAGACCGTTTCTTATTACCACCAAAAGAGCCGCACCAATAACTGTTCCGGAAACCGAAGCCACACCACCCGCGGCACTTGTACCTCCAATATAAACTCCGGCAATCGCATCAAGCTCCATTCCGTTTCCCGTAGCCGCGGCAACAGTTGGGAAAGCCGCTGCCCAGAATATTGCAGCTACACCTGCCATAAGTCCTGAAATTGTATAAGCGATAAGCTTATAGTTTTGAGTGTTTATACCAGACAATCTTGTTGCTTCTTCATTGGAACCGATTGAGAGAATGTATCTGCCTATCTTGTTTTTGTACATAATATAACCGCAGATCAATGCAAAACCAAGTACCCAAAAAATTCCCGTTGGAATACCGTTATTATTTGAAAACACCCGGTTGAACCAAGTGCCTCCGGGAAAGAAAATGTTAGGATCCGAAACAATCAATGCCGAAAGACCGCGGGATAACATCATCGTACCTAAGGTTGCAATAAAAGCAGGCAGTTTCAGATAAGCTACAAGAAAGCCGTTAAGCAAGCCGAAGTCGATACCTATCATTATCATTATGGGAATAGTAAGCCAAAGATTATCTCCCAAAAGACCTGAAGTGTACATTTTACCCGCCACAACGGCTGCGGCAATACAAACCGTTCCTATAGAAAGATCTATTCCTCCCGTTGCAATAACAAAGGTAACGCCTAGGCCTAAGATCGCATAAGGCGAAAGGGATTGTGCCATACTTACAAGATTATACCTGTCTGTAAAATTAGGATTGAGGAGGAAGAAAACAAGTACAAGAGCAGCAAGTGCAAAAAGAATTATATAATTTTGCCCAAACTTAAAACGGAACCTGTTATTTTTTGATCGTATTATTAAATTATCCATATTTTTATTCCTTCCCCTGTATATTGCGTAAAGTTGCAAATTTCATAATTTTTTCCTGATTGGCCTCGCTAATATCCATATTTGCAGTTATTCGTCCCTCACACATAACGATAATACGGTCGCTTAACCTTAAAATTTCCGCAAGCTCGGAGGATATCATAATAATAGATTTACCCTCTGCGGCAAGAGCCTCCATAAGTTCGTACATTTCACTTTTTGCACCAATGTCTATCCCCCTTGTGGGTTCATCAAAAATAAATATATCACAGTCCTTTATAAGCCACCTTGCCACAATTACCTTTTGCTGATTTCCTCCGGAAAGATTTCGGATGAGCTGTTGCATTGAAGGTGTTTTTGTTCGTAACAGCCCGTTTTTTTCTTTAGATATTCTTTCAATTTCCCTATCGTTAAGAAATCCGAATTTCTGATAATTACCAAGAGAAGCAAGGGCGGTGTTTTCACAAACACTTTTTGAAAGCATAAGTCCGTATCGCTTTCTGTCCTCCGAAAGATAACAAATACCGTTTTTAACAGCATCGGCAGGCGAATTTATAAACACCCTTTTTCCGTTTATGAAAATATCTCCGCTATCCTTTTTATCTGCTCCGTATACGGCACGCGCAGTCTCTGTGCGCCCCGCTCCCATCAATCCGGCAAAACCCAGAATCTCGCCCTTTTTCAGCTGGAAGCTTACATTTTTAACATTCTCTCCCGCGCAAAGATCAATTACCTCAAGTACATTCGGCGCGTTTTGATCAACATTGCTTTTTTCCTTTTGTCCACCGTAAACCATCCGCCCAACCATCATGTGAACTATTTCATCCTTTGTAGTTTTATCGGTATCTACCGTTCCAACATATTCACCGTCACGCATAACGGTAACTCTGTCTGAAATACGGGTGATCTCGTCCATACGGTGAGAAATATATATCATTCCTATTCCTTTTTCACGCAGCTCTCCCATGATTTTAAAAAGTTCTTCTACTTCAGGTTCGGTCAGTGCTGCTGTTGGTTCATCAAGTACAAGTAAACGGCATTCACGGGAAATCGCCTTTGCTATCTCAACCATCTGTTGCTTTCCTACAGTCAGTTCTCCAAGCATAACCGTAGGATCTATTTTTACACCGATTCGTTCAAACAGCTCTTCTGAAGCTCTTATCATTTCAGAATCGTCTATCATAGCATTCTTTACGGGTTCTCTGCCGATATAGATATTTTGCGCCACACTCAGGTGGTTCATCATATTAAGCTCCTGATGTATAACACTTATCCCTGCCGCCTGAGAATGAGCAATATCGGGAAATTCAACCCTTTCTCCAAAATATTCTGTCTCCCCGCCATCCGGAGAAAGAATACCGCAAAGTACCTTTATAAGAGTGGATTTTCCTGCACCGTTTTCCCCCATAAGGGCATGTACTTCACCTTCTTTTAATTCAAAACATGCATTTTTTAATGCCTTTACTCCTGAAAATTCCTTTTTTATATCCTTCATTTTAAGAATTGTTTTTGCCATGCTTTTCTCCTGAAAAGAAATCATTTCTTTTGTTATGTTATCCAAAAAACAACGGATAATACAAATTTTTAAACATGATTCTCACTTCATATCCTTTTAATTGAACATTTATATAAAAATTTTTTCAATATATAGGTTTAATCACACTATGTTCACACAAAATTCATCTATAATACATATATGAAGTGTATACTATAAAATCATTATATTTATTTAAAATAAGAAAGGAATCATCATGGCTACAAAGACAAAAAAGCCCCTTACTTCCAAGCAGCGTACCACAAGAATATTGGTTACGGCAATTATAGTAACCGTTGCGCTTCTTATAGGAAGTATTGCAGGCGCATTAGCTTACTCTAATTATCTTAACGGAGGCGGAGCGTCAAGAAGACTCATCTCCTTTAAAACCGACCATTACAAGGTCAACAACTGTATGCTTACCTATTACTACTTTACAGATGCATACAACTACTATCAGAACTACGGTCCTTATATGGCATACATGGCTCCCAGCCAGCAGGCACCTGATATGACAAGTTCCCTTTCCAATCAGTACTATGACTACGGTACCGATTCCGGAACACCCAAGTCATGGCATGAATATCTCTTAAACATGACTCTCTCCAATGTTCAGGGATACCTTTTCTATGCAGAAGAAGCTCTTGAAAATGACTTTGAGTGCGATGTTGCTTCCCTTGTTGACGAATATATCAACAACATGAAGAAGGATGCAAAGAAGAATAACATAACCTTTGAAGAGCATTTGGAAAAGTTCTACGGTACAACCGTTAAAGAAAAGGATGTAAGAGAAGCTCTTAACCTTCAGTACTTTGCTTCCGAATATCTTAATCATCTCCAGGATGAATACAAAAAGGTTGTAACAGATGAAGAGCTTGACAAATATGTTGAAGAAAATGCAGACACAGTTAACATAATTGACTATTACTCTTTTTCCTTTGAAACCGAAATCCCCGAAGATATGACCGACGAGGATAAGACAGCGGCAGACGAAGCAAATAAGACAGCAGCAGCAGCTCTTGAAGAAGAACTCAAGAATGCTGAAGATAAGCCCGCTGCATTCAAGGAATGGGTAACAACCTATTTAACCGAAAAGAATCTTCTTGAAGAAGAGCCCATGAGCGAAGAAGATCTTGCAACAGAAATTGAAACAAAAACTGCAGAAACAACCAACCAGACCAAGGACGAAAAGAGTGAATTCTCTCTTTGGGCATTTGAAGACGGCAGAGTTGCAGGTGACATTATAAACATTAACGAAGCAACTGCTAAGCACACCGTTTACTTGCTTACCAATCCCGTTCATATAGACGAGGATCCCACAAAGAATGTTCGTCACATTCTCCTTACTGCCGATGAGTACGGTTCAAACGAAGCAGCAAAGGCAAAGGCTGAAGAGGTTCTTGACGAATTCCTTAACGGTGAAACCCATACCGAAGCAGACTTTGATACAATAGCAGAAGAATATAACGAAGACGGTTCTTCCTACTATGAAAATGTAGCCAAGGATGCAATGGTTGATACATTTGACGCATGGATCTTTGACGAATCAAGAGAAGTTGGCGATACAGGTATTGTTGAAACACAGTACGGTTATCATGTAATGTACTTCTCCGGTGAAGGCGTTCCCGCATGGAAGGCAGATGCTATAAGCTCCATAGTTGAAGATAAGATCACTGCATTTGCAGAAGAACTTGTTGAAAAGTATGAAAGCTCACTTACCGTAAACCAGGAAAATCTCTTGAAGATTCCCGATGCATTCCCTGCAGAAGCATTTAGCGAACCTGCAGAAACCAATGCAGGCGGTACCGAACCCGAAGAAACAGAGCCCACCGAAACAGAAACAAGCACTGACGATACAACAACAGATACTGCAGAAACCTCCGAAACCACAGAGGATACAACAGAAGAAACTTCTGAAGAAACCGCAGAATAAACTATAATTAAATACTAAACGCCCCGCACCGTAACAGGCGCGGGGCGGCTTAGAGTAATTTTATAATATATAATTTAAAACGGAGAAAAAACATGGAATATACACTGCTTTCCAAGGAACAGCTTTTAGAAGAAAAGCTTCTTCTTGATAAAAAGTATGAAGAACTTAAATCAAAAAAGCTTAACCTTAACATGGCAAGAGGAATTCTTGCAAAGGAACAGCTTGACCTTACTCAGGATATGTTAAGCGTTCTGAAAACAAAAGAAGACTGTATCACCGAGGTTGGAACAGACTGCCGTAACTATGGTCTTCTTGACGGTATTCCCGGAGCAAAAAGACTCTTTTCCGAAATCCTTGGAATACCTTCCGAGTGCCTTATAATAGGCGGAAACTCCAGCCTTAACCTTATGTATGATACCATTGCAAGAAATATGATCTTTGGTGTTGAAGAGGAAGGCTCAACGCCTTGGGCGGCTCAGGGAAAAATAAAGTTCCTCTGCCCCTCACCCGGTTATGACAGACATTTCTCCATAACCGCAAAAATGGGTATGGAGCTGATTCCCGTTGATATGAAGGAAGACGGCCCCGATATGGATCAGATCGAAACACTTGTTGAAAATGACGAGAGTATCAAAGGTATCTGGTGCGTTCCCAAGTATTCAAACCCTACCGGTGTTATCTTCTCAGATGAAGTGATCAGAAGATTTGCTTCATTAAAGCCTAAGGCAAAGGATTTCAGAATTTTCTGGGATGATGCATATACAATCCATTTTCTTTATAACGATCTTGCATCCCAGCCCTGTTTGCTTGAAGAAGCAAAGAAATACGGTAATGAAAATATGGTATATATTTTCACCTCCACATCCAAAATCTCCTTCCCTGGCTCCGGTGTATCCGTAATTGCATCCAGCAAGCACAATATCGAAGCAATAAAGAAGCACATGTCTGTTCAGACCATAGGTCACGACAAGCTTAACCAGATGCGCCATGTGAAATTCTTTGGCTCCAAAGAGGGTGTTATAGAGCAAATGAAACGCCACGCGGAGATCATTGCTCCCAAATTCAAGCTTGTAGACGAAATTTTTGAGCGTGAGCTTTCCGGATTGGGTATTGCAAAATGGTCTAAGCCCGAAGGCGGATACTTTATCTCCCTTGACACAATGGAAGGAACAGCAAAACGCGTTTACGAAATGATGTGCGATCTTGGAGTAAATCTTACCCCTGCCGGTGCAACCTTCCCCTACGGCAAGGATCCCCGCGATTGCAATCTCCGTATTGCTCCCACATTCCCTCCCTTGAGTGAATTGGAGCAGGCATGCGAAGCTCTCTGCCTTTGTGTAAAACTTGCGGCTATTGAAAAATTAGCATAATTTTTTATACATCAAGCGTTAAGTTGCCGCACCCAATTCCGCCCCAACCATTAGTGATTAACCGATTCTTCAATCTTACGAGGCGAAACAAATTCCTATACATTAAAAAAGACTATGTACTCAACACCGAGTTCATAGTCTTTTTTGATAATTTCTTTAGTAATTCTGATAATGTTGAATTATAATGTATTCTGCAGGCAACACCCTATTACTTCCTTATCCCCCGTTTCACTTCTTTCTTTCAAAGCTGCATCCCTTATAGCAGGAGCATACGCCTGATGCTTTTGTAAAGGTAAACATATCGCCGTTTTTGTTATCAACGGCTATTAAAAGTTCTGTGTCGCTAATTTTGAGTATATTTGTTTGCGCATCCATTTTGTATAAAGCTTTTTGCATCAAAACATATCTCTTATTACTGTCTGTCAGTTTTTGCGCAAAGGCTTTAACATTAAAAGCTTCAATAGATTCTTTTACCGCTTTACGCCATGCTTTTTTGAAATAGGGAGCATGCTCCTTTGTATATGTTTTTGCAGCTTTCCTGCTCTCGAGACCGTATGCTGTTTTAACTACATCATAAAGCAGATCGTCGTTCTTATCTATATTATCTTTTAAATCATCAAGATAGGCAGGTACGGCAGATACAAGATCTTCTTCTGTAACAAACACCGTCACTTTCCCCTTTTCAAATGTAAAATGAACCTTTATATTTGCATCGCTCTCAAAATCACAGGGGAGTTCCTTTATTTCATTTGATTCTATCAGCTCTGCCATACTAACATTGCCTGACCATGTACCCTGCAATCTGCTCTCACTCATAACATCACTTTCATACCATTGAGCAATGAATACGGTATCTGAGGTTATTATAAGTTCGGGATCATATTCTGCCTGTAACTCCGTACTGTACCATCTGAAAAAATATTCGTTTTGTTTTTCAACCCCGGGCAGATTTTTCACAATATCCTTGCACTTTTCTCCCTTGTTTACCGTGTATATGTGTTTTTTGTTATCGGTAAATTCTCCGCCGTTTGAATCAAAAATCAAGAAATAAGTTTTAACCGTTTTTTCTGTTTCTTCTTTTTCTTCCTTTTTACAGCCTGCAAATACTCCTGTAAGCATTACTGCGGTAATTACTATGCATAGAATTTTAATCCAATTTTTCACGGTACTGCTCCTTTGTAAAAATCCTTTTCAATTATATCATACTGCCAAATCCCTGTCAATCATTCACATTTCACCTTACTCATATTGCATTTTCACCTTATATGAGTTATAATATTTTTATAAATATTTTCGGAGGACATGATGAGAAACGAATATCCAAAGCCCCAAATGCAAAGAGATAACTGGCTCTGTCTTAACGGAGAATGGGATTTCAGATACGATAATTCCAGAACCGGTATTGAACGGGAATTCTTCAAAGAAAATTCCTTTGAACTGAAAATAAATGTTCCGTTTTGCCCACAAAGTAAGCTTTCCGGTTTAGAAAACAAAGATTTTATCTACGGTGTTTGGTATACAAGAGCTTTCACTCTGCCTTGTGATTGGCAAGTTGAAGGGAAACGGACATTTTTACATATAGGTGCCTGTGATTACTATACAATTGTATATATAAACCAAAAAAAGGTTGGCTTTCACCGTGGTGGTATGGTTTCCTTCTCCTTTGATATCACCCCATTTCTTTGTGAGGGCGAAAACCGTGTAACGATTTTTGCCGCTGATGATGAAAGAAGTGAAGAAACTCCCAGCGGCAAGCAGGCAATGGATTATTTCCCTGTTGGCTCTATGTATACCCGTACAAGTGGTATCTGGCAAACAGTTTGGCTTGAAAATACACCAAGCTCATACATAAAGAGCCTTAAAATGACACCCAATGCGGCAGAAGGAAGCCTTTTTGTTGAAGTTAAAACAGAAAATGCTGAAGATATGACCTTAAAGGTTAAGGCAAGCTTTAAGGGTGAAGAAATGGCAAAAACCGAAAAGGTCATCCCCTGGGATCATACCTCCTTTACCCTTGAATTAAAGGAAAAGCATTTATGGGATACAGATGATCCAAATCTTTACGATATTGAGTTTTCTCTTGGGGATGACAAGATAAAAAGCTACTTTGGTTTACGCGATATTGCTTTAAAAAACGGTGTTACATACCTTAACGGCAAGCCGATATTCCAGCGTCTTATTCTTGACCAGGGCTTTTATCCCGAGGGTGTTTATACCGCACCCACCGAAGAAGCTCTTTACAGAGATATTCTTTTGGCAAAGGAAAACGGCTTCAACGGTGCAAGATTACACATGAAGGTTTTTGAAGAACGCTTTCTCTATCATTGTGACCGTATTGGCTATCTTGTTTGGTGTGAATATCCAGGCTGGGGATTGGCCACGGGTGACGGCGCAATTTCATACAGAAATATGGCATCCGAATGGTTTAATGCGGTATTGCGTGATTACAACCATCCTGCAATCATCGGTTGGTGTCCTCTTAACGAAACGGGACATAATGTTGATACCGAATTTGTTCGCCACCTTTATGAAATCACAAAAGCCTACGATCCCACCCGTTTGTTCATCGGGGTTTCGGGCTTTCATCATGTTGAGGGAACATACGATATGCTGGATTGCCATGATTACAACCAGGATCCGACATCCTTTGAACAAAGATATGCATCCTTAAACGAAGGGAAGGAGTGCGAATATATCCACGAATACCTTTATAAACAACCTGTTTTTGAAAAGTCAAACAAGCTCTGCTTTATGAGTGAATACGGCGGTACTGCATGGGTTGCTGAAAAGGATAAGGGAGATTCAAAGGATTGGGGATATGGAAATGCCCCCAAGAGTGTAGAGGAATTTTATGAGCGATACCGCCTTTTAACCGATTCGCTTTTAGATAACAAGGGAATTTCCGCATTCTGTTATACACAGCTTTATGACATAGAACTGGAGGTAAACGGTATTTATACCTATGACAGAAAGCCCAAATTCGATTCGGAAATTATAAGAAAAATAACCGCCCGAAAGGCGGCTGTGGAAGATTAGAAGCAAGGCAATCAATTGCCTTGCTTCTTCCATAACATCATATTATCTTCAAATATAAATTCAAGCTCACCCTTATCCTTTAGATAAGTAAGATATGAACGAACCGTTGAACCTACAAGACAATATTGTTCAAAGGTCATTTTCAAACTGTATTCCTCAAAAAGCATTTGGAGAATACTTTCAAAATTAAGAGGCTCTCTGCAGATATTTATTATCTTTTCTGCAATTTCGTTAACCTTATCAATATTATACTGTACAAGTTCGGAAATATCCTCGCATGCATCTGCATGTGAGGGTACAAACATTTTTGCATTCATCATTTTAACCCTTTCAAGGGTTTCGATGTATGCACTAACATCATATATAAAACCTATACCGTATTTATCAAGGGTTGCTTTGCTTGAAAGGCAGTCAGCAAGGTAAACTACATCCTCATATCTGTATCCCACCATGTCAAAAAAATGACCTGGTAAAGAAATTATCTCTATGCCTTTTGGCAATACATTTGTACAGAGGGACAAGCATTCACATTCCTGTGCCATTAAAAACTTGTGGCGCAGATCCTTTGAAGGATATCCTCCGTAAAGAAAGGAGGGTTCAAGGATGGGATGATTGGTGAAATCAGCTTCTATTCCCGGTGCATATATTTTACAGTTGGTTTGCGCCTTTAAATATTTATTTCCACCTATATGGTCGGCATTGGAATGAGTATTGTAAATTGCTTTAAGACTCCAGCCGTTACTGCCCAGAATTTGTCTTACCTTTCTGCCTGCGTCCTTATCATTCCCGCTGTCTATAAGACATACTTCTGTTTCATTAAGCTTTATAAGCCCTATTTTGGCAGGGCTCTGAATATAAAAGCAACTTTCAGATAACTGTATAAGCTCGTACATATTATTCCTCTGTCTTTCTTGTATAGGCTAATGCATCGTCTATATGTGCAAAAAATCTTTCTTTACCCAAATTTCCGTAAAGTCCCGATTTTTTAAGAACCTTTTCAGGCTGTTCGTTAACATGGGAAAAAATAAGCTTTACACCCTTGGATTCACACTTTTTGTATATTTGCATAAGAGAATTCATTGCAGACTGATCAAGGGCGGGCACACTCCTCATTCTAAGTATCAGATATTCAGTATTTTCATTGAAAGAAATATTGAGTATTTTGTCTGCCGCACCAAAGAACATGGGTCCGCTCACTTCATACACAAGAACATTTTTGGGAACATTTCTGCTTTCTATACTGTCGGGATCGCTTTCGGGAGCAATTACAACATAACTTTCATCGCTCATGCGCTTCATAAAGAAGATAACCGCCAAGCCCATACCTACCGCTATAGCAACCACAAGGTCAAATACAACGGTAAGAATAAAGGTTACAACCATTACAAATATATCGCTCTTAGGTGCGGTTTTTACTATATGTAGAAACTTTTTCCATTCGCTCATATTGTAAGCAACCATAAAAAGTATTGCCGCGATACAAGGCATGGGAATAAGCTCTGCCAAAGGCATAAGAACAAGAATTACAATCAGGAGAACTATTGCATGTACCATACCGGCTACAGGAGTTCTTCCGCCGTTTTTGGCATTTGCCGCTGTTCTGGCTATAGCACCTGTTGCAGGAATACCTCCAAAAAGAACCGAGGCAATATTACCAAGTCCTTGAGCAGTCAATTCCGCATTGGAATTGTGCTTTGAATTTACCATGGTATCTGCTACAACGCAGGATAAAAGAGATTCTATTGCAGCAAGTATGGCTATTGTAAAAGCGTCCGGAACAAGAGAAATAACCTTGTCAAAGCTGAATTCCATACCTTTTAAAGCAAATTCGGGGAGTCCTGAGGGAATACTGTAAAGCTCTCCGATTGTGCTTACACCTTCTCCTAAAACGGGGATGAATTTTACCATTAACGCAGATACAACAACCGCTATAAGTGAGGGAGGTACGCGTTTTTCTATTTTAGGATAAATTATCAGTATTGCAAGGCATACAACTCCAACCAACAATGCCTGCCAGCTAAAGGTTGAAATTGAATCTATGTTTGCCTCTATCTTTTCCATTGCCTCTATAGGCTTAACACCCTCTGCATAGCGTAAACCCAAAAAGTCCTTTATCTGACCTATAAGAATGGTTACTGCTATACCCGATGTAAATCCTACGGTTATTGTGTTGGGAATAAACTTGATAAGAGAACCAAGCTTGAATACTCCCATAAGTATAAGCATTATACCTGCAATTATAGTTGCAATTATAAGCCCGTCCATACCCTTTGTGGCAACAATACCGGCAACAATAGTAGCAAAGGCGGCTGTAGGACCTGCTATTTGCACACGGCTTCCGCCCAAAAAAGAAACAATAAAACCTGCCGCAATAGCGGTATATACACCGCAGGCGGGTTCAACGCCTGATGCTATAGCCAAAGCTATAGACAAAGGAAGGGCAATTATTGCAACTATTATACCTGCAATTAAATCTTTTAAAAACTGACCTTTATTATAGGTCTTCATTGCCGAAAAAAGCTTCGGCATTAAATAAAAATTCTTCACTTTAAAACTCCTAAAATTTAATCAAGCGGTGATAATATTATCACATTTCCCCGAAAATGTCAAGAAAGCAAGGCTAAAAAACACCCTGCTTTCTTTTTCTTCTTTATTATTCCATTGCTTTTTTTACTGCCGCCAGAACATTTACCATATTTACATCGGTACCTTCAACATCGATATCTGCGGTACTGCAAAGTATTTCTTTAACCTGCGCTCCCGTAAGAGAGGGCTTAACAGACCATACACATGCCGCCGCACCTGTAACATGAGGAGCAGCCATAGATGTACCTTCAAAAGTAGCATACTTTTTGGGTTTATGGGTTGCAGAATATATTTCAACACCCGGAGCCATCAGATCAACACGGCTTCCGTTATCGCTGAAGACTGCCTCCTTATAACCTTCCTCTGTTTTTTCTACAGCACCAACACTTATAATTCTGGATCTTACATCTTCGTTATCTATCATAACAAAAGGATGACCGTAATTCGCCTGACCGTTTGTTACTCTTTCATCAGAAGATTCATAGCTC
The DNA here is from genome assembly GCA_017547545.1 of Clostridia bacterium. GTDB lineage: Bacteria > Bacillota > Clostridia > Oscillospirales > CAG-272 > RGIG7300. The sequence continues at coordinate 20,109 of JAFYPJ010000049.1, forward strand.
CAGCCGTAATATACATCTTCAATCTCATCTTCGTTCTGTGTAAATGTAAAGCAAGCATTATTTCCCGAAGCATTTACAATAACAAAATCATAACCCTTTTCAAGCATAGAAAGGAAATATTCCTCCAATATGTCAACCTGATACTGAATATCAGCCGTAACATCCGGATATTTTTGCATAAGGCAATATACAGTTGAAGCATCGTCAATTCCAAGGCTGACATTTATAACCTTAACATTTCTTGTTAAAAGTGCGGTAAGTGCTGCCTTATATATGAACATTGTGCAATCAAGATCACCTGTGGAGAATCCGTAAAGATTTCCTTTCGCAAGAGGATAAACTCCGTTTATTCCCAAGCCGTTATCCCGGGTTGCCCCCATAATGCCCATAACATGGTTGCCGTGTTCATTGTATGTAGGTTCTGTATTGCTCAAAAGCTCTGCATATTCAATATCCTCATGGTCTTTTGCAAAAGAAGCATCTATTGCGCCTAAATGTATTGCTTCGGCATCCTTTACATATTCCGCTGCTTTATCTGCCTTTATAGCCTCATAGCCCCAGTTATCTTTGTACTTTACAAAACCGCTTGTTCCTTCCTCTTCGTTGGTAAGAACTGTTTGAAGATGAGAAGCATAAAGTATCTCCTCATTTTCAAGCTTTTTTGTTAAATCAAGAAGCTCGTCATAGGTATATGTTTTATCAAAGCGCCACTGATAATCTCCTGTAAGTTCAATATATCCAACAACACTTGCACCATAACTTTCAGCAAGCTCTTCAACCTCGGATTTTGCAACGCCTTCGTTTGCAATTACAAGAATCTCGTTATTAACATACTCATAATACGCCTCGGTAAAATCACGGTTTTCCGGATAACTTCTTACATAATATATCTCACCCGTATTATATTCAGAATCGGAAAGGTCTACCGTATTGAAGTCAGGCTCCGGTCTGCTTTTTTGACATGAAGCCAAAATACAAATAATTGTAACGACCAATAAAATCCACGCTGTCAGTTTTTTCATTGTATAATCTCCTTTTTAATAAGAATATTCAAAAAATCCGTAATGATCTACTGTGTTGTAAATAGCATAGCTTTCTACTACAGAACCGCCTGAAATATAATTATATGACCATGTTTTAAATTCTTCGTTCATTTCATATTCGGGAGCATCCGATGTATACAGAATAAAGTTGGTACATCCGCTTATACCGTATGCATCACTGGCTATGTAACGGACACCGCCCTCTATCCAGCTGCCCCCTGTTCCATAATCATACACAAGCTTTGTAAGTTCAAGGGAATACGAATAACTGTTTATGGGAGTTATATTGAAATTGCCAGAAAAATCACAGATATAAACAGTTCCGTTAGGATAGGATGTACCCATATCTCCCATATCCGAATCATGATAGCTACCTATGAATTTACCGTTGGGTTGTAAGGTTAAAGAAGTACCCCATCCGCCTACACCGCTGGAAAAAGCAAATTCTGTAGGCAAAAAGCTGAGATCAAGCTGCGGCTCTACCGGCACAGGTTCGGTTTGTGCCTGTGTTTGAGGCTGTGTTTCCGGTTCGGTTTCCGGTTCCGGTTCGGTTTCCGGCTCGGGATCTACAATATACATTTTTGTTTCTTCCAATTCTTCATCAGGATAGCCTTTTGTTGATACTTTTTCTTCATTAAAATAATATTTTGCTATCAAACCGCAAGACGAAAAAGTAAATACCGTAATAATTGCCAATAATATTAAAAGATATTTTTTCATTTTAACAACCACCGTCCATATCTGTTCTCCTGAAATTTTATATAATTATAACATTAAATTATATAAAAGTCAACAAAAGCGCCCAAAGGCGCTTCTATCTTATTCAGCTTCGCTGAAATCTTCTTTGCCTACTCCACAAAGGGGACAGACAAAATCATCGGGGAGGTCTGCAAATTTTGTTCCTGCCGCAATACCGTTATCAGCATCACCTACAGCCTCATCATATTCCCATCCGCATATATCACATACATATTTCATTTTTATTTCCTCCGTTATTTTATATTATTTTAATTATAACACCAAAGAAGGTGCCGAATATACTCTTGCTGCTAATTCCTGATTGAGCATATAAAGACTCTTGGGATCAGAACCGAAAAGCTCCATTTTAGAGATAAGATCGTTTGCATTGGTTTCCTCTTCTCCCTGCTCCTTTACAAACCAGTCAAGAAACTGCATGGTACGGAAATCTCTTACATCATAAGCCGCACCGTAAATTTCATTTATGAGAGAAGTTACATACTCTTCATGTTCAAGACCTGCCTTTAATACATCCATGTGTTCATTAAAAACCTTATCCGGCTTTGCAATGGATTCAAGGGTAACTGTCATATTCTCATTCTGAAGGTATGTATAAAAGAGCATTGCATGATCTCTTTCCTCCTGTGCCTGGATCATATACCAATTTGCAAAACCGTCAAGCCCCTTCGCCTTGAAATAGTTGGAAAAATCAAGGTAAAGATATGCCGAATATAATTCCTTGTTGATCTGCTGATTTAAAAGCTCATGTACTTTTTTGTCCATCATGATTATTTACCTCTCTTTAATAATTATAACACTTTTATTATAACATTATTTCAAATTTTTTCAAGTCTTTTCCAAAATTCTTCCGTCGGTAGATATAGTAATTACCTGCCACGGAATAAATTTTCCGCTCGCCTGCAAAGCTCTTTTTACTGCATTTTCAATACCTCCGCAGCAAGGAACCTCCATGCGCACCACTTTAACACTTTTTATATTATTATTTGCTATTATCTGTGTAAGCTTTTCTGAATAATCTCCCTCGTCAAGCTTGGGACAACCGATAAGTGTTATGTGATTACGAATGAATTCATTATGGAAGTTACCGTATGCAAAAGCACTGCAGTCTGCAGCAACAAGCAGATTTGCATTATCAAAATAGGGTGCATTTACCGGAACCAGCTTTATCTGGCAAGGCCATTGCGAAAGCTGACTTATAATATCGCAACTGCCTGTGTTTACAGGAGTGGCGGTGCGCTTTATTGCCTTTGAATTCATTCCGGGACATCCGCAGGGCAGTTTTTTGGGGATCTGCTTTTCCTGCTTTGCTTTAAGTACCGCAGCCTCATCATAAGCAGGCGCTTCCCTTTCCTCAAAACTTATAGCATCTACAGGGCAGGCAGGAAGGCAATCTCCAAGACCGTCGCAATAATCCTCACGGGTTAGCTCTGCTTTTCCGTTTATCATTTCAATTGCACCTTCGTGGCAGGCTTTTGCACAAGCACCGCATCCGTTGCATTTTTCTTTATCTATTTTTATAATCTTTCTTATCATAAATATATTCCTTTCTCTTGCTTTTCTGTTATCATTATAGTATAATAACAACATAAAGTATGTTGAATTTTCAACAAAATGAGGTTTTTATGAAAAAATATTTAGAAATTTTAAAAAAATGCCCTCTTTTCTTTGAAATTGAAGAAGAATCTCTTTTGCGTATGCTTACCTGCCTTGGGGCAACTATAGATCTTTATGATAAAAAATATACTGTAATGCCGGAGGGTAAGCCTGTAAAGCATATTGGTATTGTTCTTTCGGGAAGTGTCCAGATAAATCAAGTGGATTATGACGGTAACAGAACTATCATTGCAAATGTATACCCCGGCGAGCTCTTTGCAGAGGCCTTTGCTTGCGCTGAAGCAAAATCTTTTCCTCTTTCTGTTATAGCAAACGAGCCTTCCTATATTATGCTTATTGATGTGTCACATATTCTTCATACCTGTAACAACAATTGCGGATTCCATCAACAGCTTATCTTTAATCTTATGAAAGATATTGCGCTGAAAACTATAACATTTTACCAAAAAATTGAGGTGACCTCAAAACGCTCTACCCGTGAAAAACTGCTGACATATCTGAACATGCAGGCGAAAAAGGCAGGATACAGAACCTTTGATATACCCTTTAACCGTCAGGAATTGGCAGATTTTCTTGAGGTTGACCGCAGCGGACTTTCTGCCGAAATAAGCAAGCTTCGCAAGGAAGGAATTATTGAAAGCAACAAAAATCATTTCACCTTAATATAAAAGATAAAGATAAAAACCGTTCCCGAAGGAACGGTTTTATTTATTGGTTATTTAAAGTATCGAAAAACTTACTACAAGCGCCGCAAACACAATAGAAACCATTGAAAGAAGCTTGATAAGAATGTTTATTGCAGGACCTGAAGTATCCTTGAAAGGATCACCTACCGTATCACCGACAACAGCTGCCTTGTGATTATCCGAGCCCTTACCGCCATGAACACCGCTTTCAATATATTTCTTTGCATTATCCCATGCACCGCCCGCATTGGACATAAATACTGCCATAAGGAAGCCTGAAACGGTTGCACCCGCCAGCATACCTACAACACCGGTACAGCCAAGTATAAGACCTACAACTACAGGAACTACAACCGCTACTACTGTGGGAAGTATCATTTCCTTTAAGCTTGCTTTTGTGCAAAGATCCACACAGCTTGCATAGTCTGCTTCAGCCTTGCCCTCCATAAGACCGGGAATCTGCTTAAACTGACGGCGAACCTCTTTTACAACACTCTGCGCTGCTCTGCCCACCGAATTCATTGTAAGTGCTGCAAACACAAAAGGCAAGCAGGCACCAACAAAAAGACCAACAAGAACTGTAGGATTATTGATTGAAAGACCATCAAGGAATTTTTCTATTGCTTCGGGATCGTTTGCAAGGTGCGCTTTTATTTCGCTGATATAAGAAGCCATAAGCGCAAGTGCTGTAAGAGCAGCAGAACCGATAGCAAAGCCTTTACCTGTAGCTGCTGTTGTATTACCCAAAGAATCAAGAGCGTCAGTTCTCTGTCTTACCTCCTTGGGCAAACCTGCCATTTCAGCGATACCGCCTGCGTTATCCGCAACGGGACCGTATGCATCTGTTGCAAGAGTAATACCAAGGGTAGAAAGCATACCTACCGCTGCCAAAGCTATACCGTAAAGACCTACAGAAGATGCAACAGAACCTGTCAAACCTATTGCAGGAACAAAATATGCAACAAGAATGGCAATAGCTATAATTATAATAGGAAGAAGTGTGGAAAGCATACCTACCGAAAGACCGCCTATTATAATGGTAGCCGTACCTGTTTCGGAGGTTGCAGCAAGTCCCTTTGTGGGTTTATAGCTGTCTGAGGTAAAGTATTCTGTTGCCTGTCCAATAAGCACACCTGCCACAAGACCGGCAAGGATAGAAAAATATATCGGCCACATCTCTGTACCGAGTATAAAATATACCAACGGAAATGCCGCTATGGCAATAAGAATCGCAGAAAAGTTTGTTCCGCGGGAAAGGGAGCGAAGAAGCTGCTTCTGTGTTGCGCCCTCTTTGGTTCTTACAAGGAAGGTTCCCAATATAGATGCAACTATACCTACCGCCGCAATAAGAAGAGGTAACGCCATTGCCATAATACCGTTTATATCAGAAAAATTAGATGCCGCGACAACACCGAGAGCACAAGCAGAAATTATAGATCCTACATAGGATTCATAAAGATCTGCACCCATACCCGCAACATCACCAACATTGTCGCCAACATTATCCGCAATAACCGCAGGGTTTCTGGGATCATCTTCGGGAATACCTGCCTCAACCTTACCAACAAGGTCTGCACCAACATCCGCCGCCTTGGTAAACACACCGCCGCCAACTCTTGCAAAAAGTGCCATTGAAGATGCACCCATACCAAAGGTAAGCATTGCACTGGTTATTGCTTCTGCTTCAAGATTAAATACAAATTTAAGAAGGAAGAACCATACCGATATGTCAAGAAGTCCAAGACCTACTACGGTAAAACCCATAACACTACCTGCAGAAAATGCAACACGAAGTCCCCTGTTAAGTCCTTCCTGACAAGCATTAGCTGTTCTTGCATTAGCGGCTGTTGCTATCTTCATTCCGATAAATCCGGACAAAGCAGAGAAAAATCCGCCCGTTATGAATGCAAAAGGCACATAGGGTGTTAAAAGATTAAACACCGCCATTGTCCCAAGTATTAAAAACATTACTGCAAAAAATATGATAACCACCTTATACTGGCGTTTAAGATATGCATTGGCGCCCTGCCTGATCGAAGATGAAATTTTCTTCATTTTGTCATTTCCCTCAGAGAAACGCATCACTCTTCGGGATGTAACAAAGGCGAACAATAATGCCAATACTGCAGCTGCTAAAGTCAAACTAACTAAAATTTTATCCATTTTGTCATCTCCAGACAACTTGAGAAAAGATTCACAAAGTCACATTTCTGTAACAATTTACGAAATGTCCTCTATGTAATTATAGATTATATCATACTTTTTTTAAAAACGCAATATTTATTTAAAACAAATTCATGTTTTTGTTATTTTTTCGATGACACGGTATGATATTTTTGGTTGTTTTTCACAAATTTTCGTCTCCTTGTCCCTTTCGGCTAAATTACGATTATTTAACCGAAAGCATATAGTACTTTTTCAAGTACATTATATCACATTTCAGAAAACAAATCATCAGGTTGTAATTGCATAACATCAATGCAAAGTATCGTATATCACCAACAAAAAGCGTTGTGTCAAATCAAGCCGCAGGAGTGTACGGTTGCGCGTGATGAGATACAGCCCCAACCGTTGATGATTCACCGATTCTTCAATCTCACCGAGCGGAGCAAATTTCTATAAAGTAAAAAACACACTTTTGATAAACAAAAGTGTGTTTTTGGTGGGGGATGGTGGATTCGGACCACCGAAGTCAGTGACAACAGATTTACAGTCTGCCCCCTTTGGCCGCTCGGGAAATCCCCCATATTTTATTGTCATTCGGAAGGTCAAATTGGAGCTGGTGGACGGACTCGAACCCCCGACCTGCTGATTACAAATCAGCTGCTCTACCAACTGAGCTACACCAGCATCTCCGAACTTGCAACGGATGTTATTATAGCACACTTATTTTAGTTTGTCAACACTTTTTTTGAAAAAACTTTTATTTTTTTAAAAAAATTTTTCACGCACTTTTCACTTGTTGTTTTTTATAAAAAAGTGTGTTAAAATACCTAAATGAAGTGCTTTTGTTTATTTATTATTCTTTTTTGCTGCTTTTTTGTTAGCCTTAATAATTTCCTTTAATTCTGTCATAAAGGTTTCGATATCTTTAAATTCTCTGTATACTGAAGCAAAACGCACATAAGAAACTTCGTCAAGAGCGCGGAGCTTATCCATAACGAAATTGCCTATTTCGGTTGAAGAAAATTCGCTCTTCAAGGAATTTTGAAGTTCCTGTTCAATTTCATCTGCTGCTGCATTAAGCTGTTCATCGGTTACAGGGCGCTTATAGCAAGCCTTAACCATACCTGCCATCATTTTGTTACGGTCATAAACCTCACGCTTGCCATCCTTTTTAACAATAAAAACCGGAACTGTATCTATAATTTCATAGGTAGTAAAACGCTTGCCGCATTTAGTACACTCTCTGCGTCTTCGTATACTTGAATTTTCTGTTGGTCTGGAGTCTATTACTTTAATATCTGTATGACCGCAACCGCAATTAGGACACTTCATAAAAATTCTCCTGAAATTAAGTTTTCCTTATAATAACACATATTTTTAAAATTGTCAAATCTTTATTTGACTTTCCTTACAGAGGATGTTATAATGTATCCATAGATTTTATTTACGGATGTGGAATATGAATTTCAATTCTTTAGAGTATCTTTTGTTTTTACCAACAGTACTTATTCTCTATTTTTTATTACCAAAACCCATTAAGAATCCCATGCTGTTAGCAGCAAGTTTCTTCTTTTATATGTGTTGGGAGCCGAAATATGCCTTATTGATGCTCCTTTCAATTGTTCTTACATATTTATGCGGCATTTTTACAGAAAAAGAATTTGCAGGCAGAAAAAAGCTTTGGCTTGTTTTGTGCCTTATTACAAATTTAGGTATTCTTTTCTTCTTCAAATATTTCAATTTCTGCACAGACACACTCAGCCGTGTTTTTTCCTTATTTGGAACAAAGCAAGCTCTCCCCACCCTTAATGTCCTGTTGCCCGTTGGCATTTCATTTTATACATTCCAGGCATTAGGATATGCTATTGATGTATACAGAGGAGATATCAAAGCAGAGAAAAATTTTATTGATTACGCTCTTTTTGTGTCATTTTTTCCTCAGCTTGTGGCAGGCCCGATCGAAAGAACCTCAAATATTATACCCCAATTAAAAAAATCTCATAAATTCAGATTCACCAATCTCAGAGACGGTTTCCTTCTTATAATCTGGGGCATGATGAAAAAGGTACTTATTGCCGACACTCTTGCCATCGTTGTAAATGTTGCTTACAATGATCCCCACAATTATAACGGCATTCAGCTTGCCTTTGCAACCCTTTGCTTTTCATTCCAGATATACTGCGATTTCTCCGCATATTCTGACATAGCGCGTGGTTCTGCGCGCATAATGAATGTTGAACTGATGAGAAATTTTGATTTTCCCTACGGTGCACAGTCTATAAAAGATTTCTGGAGAAGATGGCACATATCACTTTCTACATGGTTCAAGGATTATCTTTACTTTCCCCTGGGCGGAAGCCGTGTTTCCAAAATTCGCCGCTGTCTGAATCTGATGATCGTTTTTCTTGTAAGCGGTCTTTGGCACGGTGCGGCCATGACCTATGTAGTATGGGGATTTTTACACGGAATTTATCAGGTTATCGGTATGCTCGCCTTACCCTTAAAGCAAAAACTTTATTCAAAAATCTGTAAAGACAACCCCGTACTCTCTGCCCTAAGAATTGCAGGAACCTTTATTCTTGTAAATATTGCATGGATTCTTTTCAGAGCAAACTCACTTTCCGATGCATTTGGAATTTTCAAAAAAATACTGCTTATCCCCGTAAATGAATATAAGCTTGATCTTCCCGTTTTCGGCTTATCTAACTCAACATTATTTATAATGTTTATTTCTGTTGCTGTTTTGATTTTAATAGACCGCGCAAACAGAAATAAACCTATTGCTAAAATTATAAATAATACGGTTTGGTTAAAATATGCAGTTTACCTTATAATTTTATTATCAATTTTATTATTTGGATATTACGGTCCCGGATTTGACCCCCAAAGCTTTGTTTATTTTCAATTTTAGGAGGCAGTATGAAGAAAAAAATATTTACCGAAATACTTGCCTTTGTTATGGCATTCACCGTATTCATTTCATCTGTATATTATCTTGGATATAAGTATATGCCGGTACGAATGAACTACGGTGCAACCTGGAACATGTATGTTGAAGAACCCGAAAACACCATAGATGTTATGTTTGTTGGTTCTTCCCTTGCCTACTGTGACATAATACCTGCAATAATATATGACCAAACAGGTCTTACTTCATATATAATAGGTGCTCCGAACATGAATTCGGGGATCTCATACTATTATTTGAAGCAGGCACTTGAAACTCAAACCCCAAAGCTTATCATGCTTGAAGCAACAACCTTTTGTTTTCCCGAAACATCTGAAAAGGATTCCAAGATCAATATAGGTTTTATGCCCTGGTCTTTAAACAGAATTGCCGCAACATTTAAGGTTGCAGCTCCAAAGGAAAGGTTAGGTCTTCTTTTCCCGTTATATAATTATCACAGCCGTTGGGGTGATTATTCCTTTAATGCTGTTTTTTCACCCCGTGCAGACAGTATCACCGATATATGGGCAGGCTACACCTTCATTGATGTTACAACAAAACAGGAAGCTGTTAAAGAAAGAAAATATGATACCAAGGGCAAAGATTTCAAGGAAAACATGAAGTATCTTGAAAAAATTATAAAACTATGCGACGATAAAGGGATAGAGCTTGAGTTGTTTATTGTTCCTTCCTGCAACTATGTTTCCGAAGAAACCACAGAACTTATAAGAAAAAATGCAGGAAATACAAAGCTTACCCGATTCAATGACAATTTTGAAGACCTGAATTTTGACCTTGAAAAGAATTTCCGCGATCCCCTTCATCTGAATTTCAGCGGTGCGGAAATATTCACCCGGACAATGGCGGAGCATATAACCGACAATTACAGTATAACCCCCTCGAAAAAAGCCCCTGAGCTTTGGAAAGAGAGAGTAGAAAATTATATAACTAATTCACAGGAGTTTGAGTTTAAAGAAAAATGATAGCTGATATTCACAATCATACCTATTATTCGGGTTGCGGAAAGGATCATCCCGAAAAACTCATAGAAGCTGCCATTAAAGGCGGAATTGAGGTTTTTGGTATCTCAGACCACAACTACGGGATTGATGACAGAAAAAGCAACTATGTTAATCAAATAAGACAGTTGGCAGATAAGTATAAGGATAAGATAAAAGTTCTCTGCGGTATTGAGATTTCCTCATATTACTACCAACTCCCTCCCGAAGATTGGGACTGCCATGAATTTGATTACGCTCTTGTGGAAAATCTGCAAAACGATGATTGCAAGATCACCGATATTCCCGCTTTTGCAAAAAAATTTAAATGCAGAGTAGGCATTGCCCATACAGATCTGTTTTATTACTGTAAAAACAGAAAACTTTATGCTCTTGACTTTTTCAAAAGTCTTGCTTCTGCAAACATCTTTTGGGAAATGAACATGAGCTACGATTCTATCCACGGTTGGCGCGAGCATACCTACATGCTTGAATTCTTCAAGAATGAAGAACAACAGGCTATAGTAAAAGAATCCGGCATTGAATTAAGTGTTGGCTTTGACGGACACCGCATAGAGGATTACGATCCTAAAAGAATCCATTATGCCTGCAATAAAATTGAAGAATTAGGATTAAAATTAGTTAATATATAACACAAAAAGCGAGTGGTGACCACTCGCTTTTAATTATACTTTATCCTGAACTAATGTTGTCCTATATGCTTATTGATTGGAAGCTTCTACGATCTTTGCGAAATCCGCAGCCTTGAGGGATGCACCGCCGATAAGACCGCCGTCAACATTTTCCTTGGAAAGAAGCTCTGCTGCATTACCTGCGTTCATGGAGCCGCCGTACTGAATGGTAACACCCTGAGCTGCATCGTTGCCATACTTATCTGCAAGAACCTTACGGATAATAGCACAAACCTCTTCTGCCTGTTCACTTGTAGCGGTAAGACCTGTACCGATAGCCCAAACAGGTTCATATGCAATGATAACCTTCTTAAGCATTTCAGCATCAACATTACGAAGCGCAACCTTTGTCTGGATAGAAACAACCTCAGCGGTAATTTCCTTTTCACGCTCGTCTAAAAGCTCACCTACACAGAGAATAACGGTAAGACCTGCATTAACACCTGCAAGAAGTCTCTTATTTACGGTATCGTCTGTTTCACCGAAGTACTGACGACGTTCGCTGTGACCAACGATAACATATTCAACGCCGCACTCAGTAAGCATTTCTGCAGAAATTTCACCTGTAAATGCGCCCTTTGCTTCAAAATGTACATTTTCTGCGCCAACCTTGATTACAGAACCTTCTGCTGCTGCCTTTGCAGCTGCAATGTCTACGAAGGGTACGCAAAGTACAACATCGCAAGCGGGTTCTGCGGGAAGGGTTGTCTTCATTTCATTTATAAGTGCAGTTGTCTGGGAGGGAGTCATATTCATCTTCCAGTTGCCTGCAATAACTGTTCTTCTTTTAGCCTGATTCATTTTAATTTCTCCGTATACAATTTAGTCTATAATTTAAGCAATTAAACATTTCGGGTGTTGAACGATCGGCATGCAATAGTTTACAGCCGATCGTGGCCGCACTATAGGTGCTTATTCTTTGTCCATAAGACAAGCTATACCGGGAAGCTCAAGACCTTCGAGGAATTCAAGAGATGCACCGCCGCCTGTAGAGATATGTGTCATCTTATCTGCAAAGCCGAGAGTATTGATAGCTGCAGCAGAATCACCGCCACCGATAATTGAGATGGAACCGCTTTCTGCAACTGCAGTAGCAACCGCACGGGTACCGGAAGCAAACTTTTCCCATTCGGAAACGCCCATAGGACCGTTCCATACTACTGTGCCTGCGCTCTTAATAGCATCTGCAAACAAAACTTCGGTTTTAGGACCGATGTCAAGGCCCATAAAGCCTTCGGGAATATTGTCGTAATCAACGAGGATATCGTTACAGTTAGGATCGTAAGCATCGCCGCATCTGTTATCTACGGGGATAAGGAAGTTAACGCCCTTTGCCTTTGCTTCTTCCTGAAGTTCCTTTGCAAGCTCAATCTTATCATCTTCGCAGATAGAGGTACCGATCTGGTAACCGTTAGCCTTGAAGAATGTGTAAGCCATACCGCCGCCTACGATAAGGGTGTCAACCTTGTTGATAAGGTTCTTGATAACACCGATCTTATCAGAAACCTTAGCGCCGCCGAGAATAGCAACAAAAGGTCTCTTGGGCTCAGAAAGAGCGCCGCCCATGATAGAGATCTCTTTCTGAATAAGGTAACCGCAAACTGCAGGAAGGTAGTCAGCAACACCGGCTGTAGAAGCATGTGCGCGGTGAGCAGTACCGAACGCATCGTTTACAAAGATATCTGCCATAGAAGCGAGAGCCTTTGCAAAATCGGGATCATTCTTGGTTTCTTCCTTATGAAAACGAACATTTTCAATAAGCATAACATCGCCCTCTGCAAGCATAGCAGCCTTGCTCTTGGCATCTTCGCCAACTACATCCTTTGCAAGTGCTACATCCTTACCGAGCATTTCGGAAAGACGGGCTGCAACGGGAGCAAGTGAAAATTCGGGCTTAAATTCGCCCTTGGGACGGCCCATATGAGAACAAAGGATAACCTTTGCGCCGTTATCTGCGAGGTATTTAATAGTGGGAAGTGCTTCTCTGATTCTCTTATCATCGGTGATAACACCGTCCTTGAGAGGCACATTAAAATCACATCTTGCAAGAACTCTCTTGCCCTTAACTTCAATGTCTTCAATATTCTTCTTGTTGTACATCATTTAGTTATTCTCCTAAACAAAATTATTTTTCAAAATTCACGCGATTTTAATTCTAACATATTATTACAATTTAATCAACAGAAAAATCCTAATTTTTCTGTGAATTTGAATGATTTTACACATTGTACATTTTCCCGTTAATTTTTTGACAAGTTTATTCAGCTATTGACACATAAATTCCGCTTTGATATAATTCTTACATACAATTATAAGGAGACTGCCATGAATGCCGTAACAAAAGAAAACATAAAAAAATTCGCTTATACCAATGAAGAACTTATAAACGGTGAACCCAAAGCCGTAATTTTTGAATTTCACGGTTTGAATGACGGGATTTCAACCAACATACCTCATTCAAGCTTTAGTCATTTGTCTGCGGAGAATTCTGTACTTTATGTGCGGCCCTTTTACGGACCGTGGAATTGGATGAACAGAGCTTCTGTAAGACTTGTTGATGAAATTGCCGACGCCCTTTTTGAAAAATACGGCAAAATAATGCCTGTTGCATCAACAGGATTGAGTATGGGAGGTCTTTCCGCACTGATTTACTCAAGATACGGAAAATATACACCAACGGTATGTGCGGCAATTTGTCCTGTATGCGATCTTGTTTATCATTACAACGAACGGGAGGATACTGCAAGAACGATATATTCTGCCCTCGGTGGATATGAGATACCCCTGGATGAAGCTATAGTCCTTAATTCCCCCTTACATCAGCTTGAAAACCTGCCTGACATAAAATACCTTATTGCTTCAACCCTCTGCGATGATGAAGTTGATATTACAAAGCACTCGGATATCTTTGTTGAAAAAATGAAGGAGCTCGGCAGAGATATTGAACATATAAAGATTCCCGATCAAGGTCATTGCAGTCTAACAAAGGAGGCAGCAGGGTATTATAAAAATTTCATTATAAAAAACATATAAGGAGTTGCCTTGGCAACTCCTTATTCTCCACTTTTTACTGTTGTATAGGAAAGCGGAATATGATATTCCCTTTCATAAATTTCCTTCCAAATACTATAGTTTTTATTTAAAAGATCCTCTACCTTTTTACCGTAGGGCAGATCTGTATTTGGATATATTGGCTCGCTGATATGAATAGTATATTCCTGTACAAAGAAACCGTCCTCGCCCATTATATCCGAATCCTTCATGGTGATAAAGCAAGGAAGAACAGGAACATCATTTTTTGCAGCAAAGCTGAATGCCCCTGTTTTTAAAGGCTTTGGCTTACGGTAATTCCACCACATGCTTTGTTCCGGATATACAAGTACAAAATGGCCTTCCTTTAAAAGCTGTGCGGTTGCATCCATAAATTTTTTAAGAGTTTTACGGTTGGACGAAAGGGGTAATGTATTGCAATGACGCATAAGAAATCCGTAAAAACCGGGAAAGGATGTATAATTTCCTTCACGGATAACGCGGTAAAATCTGCGTTCCGGCTGCTGCGCCGCTTCATAGGCAAGCTGGATCGCAAAACTGTCAAAAGCATTGAAATGATTACATGTTATAACAGCGCCGCTTTGAAGATTTCTGAAATTTTCAAGCCCCTTCATCTCCTTGATTATAAGCTTTTTTTCTTCTATTAAATTGTCCACAAATTTATGGGCAATCATAAAAGCAAATTTTGTTTTAAGCTTCTGGGTGATGGTTTTATCTATATACTCAATTTCATCGGGCATCAAAACTCTTCCGGGGGGATCAGTTTCAACATCCTCGTCAAATCGGCCTTGCGCCTCATATTCTTCTATCTTATGAAGAATTGCCACTCTGTCCTGTGAACGCTTGTTTTTATTCACCGTGTTTAGGAAATTGTCCTCGCGATTTGTTTCTTCAACTGCCAATTCAAGCAATTTTTCACAGGATACCGCATCTTTTTTCCTCTGTTCATCGGTATAGTTTTCAAGTATATTCAGCATTGCATTGTACACAGAGGTTTCTTTTGCATAGTTCCAGAAAATATCGCCAAAACGGCAATCTTCATAATGCCAAGGCTTATTGGTCATAATATAGTGAATTATTTTTGCTTCTTTTATATCATAAGGAATATTTCCGAAAACCTCTGTATTCCATCTTTGGTCAAGCCAATAAACATGATCCTTGCATATGAGATTAAGATAATCTTCATCCTGTGTTACAACAAAATTGTAGGTATGAAGATATTCTATAAATTTATCAAGAACAAAATGTATTCTGAAACGGTTACAGTTTATAACCAATATTCCCGCATTAAAGAAATTATATCGGGAAACACCAATGACCTTTTCAACATAAGTTCCGTATTCATTCACCTGCACCATTGCCTGCTCATGGCATGCCGCAAGATAAGCTTCTCCTATTTCGGTAAAATAAAGCTCACTAATATCACCCTGAATTACGGTGTCGCTGTCGATATATAAAGCCTTATCAAGTTCGGTAAACATCTCCGCTATAAAAAGGCGGTAATAGGTGGTTTTGGAATAGTAATCCCTTAAAGGAAGCTTCTCTGCTATCGAACGAAGATAATCGCTTACATCCTCAAAGGTTATAACAAAATTTTCATTTTCAAGCGCGTAAACCTGTTCCTTTGATTCTTCGGATATATCTGTATGAAGTATGTAAACATGATAAAAATGATCTTTAGATGCATTTTTTATCATTGAATGTAACGAAACAATGGTATATTTCACAAAATTATCATCACTTGCATAAAAAATCGGAATTCTTTTATCCATTTTATTTTTCCTCTCTTGTGAATTTTTCAATCAGGTATATATATTCGTAAAGGATATCGTCAAAGCAATAGTAGCCGAAAATTTTATGTATATTACTTACCTGCCATTGCTTGATATTTGCGGTATGTGGATAAGGCAACCAAAACAGTCTTTTTGAAAAATGCCGTACCACCGTATGCTTATGCAGAAATTTCTGGTCATTGAACTTCTGGGCAAGCATTTTCTTTTTTGTAGTTGAACGAATTATCGCACTTTGATCTGCAAAAACAAGCTTTTTTGTTTTAATAAGCGCTCTTGCCTTTTCAAGTAAGCCTGTTTTTTTCATTTCCTTCAGATTGAAAAGCAAAACTCCTGCATTTATATAATTCGGTTTTATTAGATACTTTCCGTAATGGTCTCTTGCGGCAGCATATTCATATCCGTCTATATTGATATCATAAAGAAGATGAACATCCCGATTAAAAAGTATATCACAGTCAAGATAAAGAATCTTTTCGGGCAAGCCTTTTATCATATCCGCAAACAACCGAATAAGGGTATAGGGAGAACAATAGGCATCTTCATTCGGACAGCTTCCGAATTCCTTCATATATATTTCGGTAACATCAATAAGAACTACTCTGTTTTCGGGATTATATTTTTTTATAACATCCTCAAAAAAGCTTATCTGTTTTTTGCTTACGGGAATATATGTTTCTTTAATACGAGAAACATCCATTGTAAAAATATAAAAACAAAAAGGCTCTTTTGATTCTGTTCTT
Organism: Clostridia bacterium; assembly: GCA_017547545.1. Taxonomy (GTDB): domain Bacteria; phylum Bacillota; class Clostridia; order Oscillospirales; family CAG-272; genus RGIG7300. The sequence continues at coordinate 36,598 of JAFYPJ010000049.1, forward strand.
TTTAAAATCGAAAGGGTTGCGGTAAGCATACCGTCAAAAACCTTGTCATTTCCGCAAAATAGAATATTAGTCATTTTCATCTTCTTTTCTTATATATTTGATCATTTCAACCGTTGATTTTTTTGCTCTTTCGGTCATAGCTTTATAAATACAATTTCTTATTTCCTCTTTTCGCTGTCTTGGAGGAATTTCTTCGTTTTGATAAAAGGGACCGTCGATATATGTAACTATTTTAGGTTCTTTTGAAAATCTGCTTTTTTGATATGTATTTGTAAAACAAAATACGGGTGTATTGAATTTTACGGGGTACGCAAAGGAATCTGATTTAAAGGAACGGATCTTTGTGTAATAAGGCCATATATGTGCTTCGGGATAAATAACAACACAGTGATTTTGCATTATCCTATATTCAATCGCTTTGATAAAATTACGATAAGCTTTAATATCATCTGGAAGGGGTAATGCACCCAGCGAAGGATTTATCTTACCCAAAACAGGAATGGAAACATTGTTGGGATGAACGATAAAATAGTTGGTTTTCGGAAAGTTTATCATATTGGGAATAAACGGATCAGCAATATCCTGAGTATGATTGCCATACATAAAATAGCCTGTTTTTCTGAAAGGCCTGAGCTTTTCCCTTCCCACACATTTATGATGAAATTTAATTTTTGTATATAAAAATGCTATGGGTGTAGCCACAACTCTGTACCAAAAAAAATGCGTAAACTTTTTAAACAAGGAGTTGTATACATAAACATAATTTTCATCTATTTTTTTAGCTTTTATCTGCGCCTTGGAAAACTCATCGTTTTGTTCATCGGTAAAATAGATAACCTTTCGTTTATCCATAACAATTCTCCTTTCCGCACCAATAAATATTATATCCTTATTATTTCTTTATTTCAAGTTATTTCTTTATTTTGTTTCTATCTATATATAATCGGGACAATAGAATAAAAAAACCTCTGTCTACCATTGGTAGAGAGAGGTTAACTTGCTGTTTACATTCCCGGTTTAGTCAAATCTTCCTTCAAAGTCTGTAGTTGCACAATTATCCAAAGGAAGCTTTATCGGCCTTCCCTCTGCGGCTGATTTATATATAGCAAGTATCATTTCTACCGCACGCATACCGTCTTCAGCAGTTATGTACGGCTTACGGTGATTTGTTACCGCATCACACACATCTTTATAAAGCGCACTGTGACCAAAACCGTATACATTGGGCGGATTTTCATAAGTTTGCTTTTTTATATCTTCGGGGTGAACACTTTCATCTGCAAAGTTCCATTCTTCAATAGTGTTAACAGATTGACCTCCTGCACGAACTCTGCCGTATTTTCCGAATATACAAAGCGTTTCTTCAAAATCATCGGGATATATATTTGTAGTTCCTTCTATAACTCCATATGCACCGTTTGAGAACTTTACAAGAGCAAGACCGAGGTCTTCAGCTTCAATATAAGGATGCTTTAAATTATCTGTATATGCAAAAACTTCATCCACATCATTGCCCATAAGCCAGCGCAGAAGATCAATATCATGGATACACTGATTCATAAGAGCACCACCGTCTCCTGCCCAGGTTCCTCTCCATGAGTCAAGATCATAATAGCTCTTGTCTCTTTCCCAACGAATATTGGCAGAACCGTGAAACAGTTTTCCGAATTTACCGTTGTCTACCGCTTCACGGATAGCGATAACACTCTTGTTAAAACGGTTTTGATGGCAAGAGCAAACGCAAACCTTCATCTCATTGGCAAGGCGAACTATTTCTCTTGCATCCGACATAGAAAGCGCTATAGGTTTTTCAATAATTACATTTATACTCCGTTTTATACATTCTATAGCTATCTCGGCATGACTTCCGCTGTCTGTGGTTACACAAACAAGCTCAGGCTTTTGCTCCTCTATCATTTCGATATAGTTGGTATAAATCTGAACATTTTCACATTCGGGAATGGTTGCTCTTCTTGCAATCGCTTTTTCCTTTAAAATGTCACAAAATCCAACAAATTCAAGTTGGCACTCAACTGCCGCTTTTGCATGAAGATCCGATATTCTTCCGCATCCGATAATTGCATATCTCATACTAATTTCCTTTTCAGAGATCTTTTATACATATTTCGACTATTTTAGCATTTTTGATAACTTCTGTCAATAGCTTTCACTAAAATCAATTCCGCCCGGTTCACCGTCATCCTCTGCTGTATCCGTAATTTCAAACTCCGCAAAGCTTATTATCTCAACAATATATTTAACCGAATCCAATTTACTGTTTTTATCTGTTACAGAACAGTTTATCTCAATTGTATATTCTCCCTTTTCAAGCATAAGCTGGCTCATGCCCTCAGTATATTCATACACAACCTTACCCTCTTGGTCTGTAATTGCCATCTCAACATCTTTAGCATTAAACATTGATGCAACAAAGCAAAGGGTGTTTTTATCCAGA
>JAFYPJ010000050.1 GCA_017547545.1 Clostridia bacterium
AATGTTTCTATATCTTCATCCTTAAAATCAAAATTTGTGAAATCAAGTTCCTTTACCAACATTGCATCAGCAACAGTAAGTTCACGATCAAAAATGTTTAAGCGTTCTCGTACTTCTTGTTCAAATTCCGGATGATTAAATGTTAGATTCATACAATCCCCCCTTGTTTGTTCATATTATATCACATTAACTGTCCAATTAAAAGGACAATGACACTAATCTTTATAAGATGACACTTATCTTTTGAGTAAAGTGTCATTGTTATTTTCTTTGGCACAAAAACGGGTAGGTTGGAGTCACTCAACTTCGACTTTGGTGCGGTTAATTTTGATACAATGAAACAAATCTTTTCTGTCAAAGCCTCAGAATCCCTTATACCGCAAGGCTTTTTAGGCATAGAAAAAGAACGAAAGTTGCAATACCGTTGGTATCATAACTTTCGTTCTTATATGGTCGAAGTGCGGAGATTCGAACTCCGGGCCTCCAGTACCCGAAACTGGCGCGCTCCCAGCTGCGCTACACCTCGATTTGACAAGTGGTATTATAGCATAATTAAATTTTATTGTCAAGAGAATATTAGAGCATAAAATTAAAATTGACATTTAAATAAAGATATAGTATAATTACATGGTTAACGGAGGATAGTAATATGAAAAGATTAACGGCATTATTACTTTGTGTAATAATAACATTTAGCTGCGCTGCGTGTGCAAAAGACAACAAAAACCAAAAAAAAGAAGCTGAAGCTGTAAAGTCAACAGAGAAAATAATCAGCATTAAAGAGGAAGATATACTCGGCCAGTGGAAGGTAACTCTTTCCCTTGAAAATGCTCTTTCAGTCCTCGGATATACATTAACCGATCTTGTTGGTGACCTCACAGCCGAGGATATCGGATGTAACGCAACCATAGATCTTGTATTTGTGTTTGAAGAAGAGGGCAAAGGTGCTCTTGTACTTACAGGACAGCAAATAGATTCCTTTTTCCTTAATGTATACACATCGTTTTATACCTATCTCAGCGATTATGATGTAGCCACCGAAATGTACGAAAAAACAAAAACAGAGCTGGACGAAAAGGCATTGGATGACTTTGGAGTTTCCGGTTGGCCTGCGGCAATGGAAAAAGAAATTGAAAATATAAACACCCAGGCAAAAGAGGCACCCGCAGAAGACAGTCTTTCCGCAATCACATATAAAATCGATCAGGACAGATTGATCGTTACCTATGAAGCGGATTCAACTGTTGAAATTTACAAAATGCAGGATTCCCAACTTGTTTGTATTAAATCCGACAACACAGAAGGCGATCCTTCTGTATACACATATAGCAAGGTAAAATAATATCATGATAAAAATAAAAAGAATAACGGCACTGATTTTAAGTTTAACCTTGGTTTTCATTCTTTTCTCATGTTCCGATAAAAAAGAAACAAAAATAAAGGAAACCGAGAAAACTCAAGAAATAACTTATCCCGAACTTACAGAAGAATATGTTCAGGGAAAATGGAGCGCAAGAGTTTATGCCGATGATCTTTTGGCAAGCAGCGGCTCTAATCTTGAAAGTATCCTTAACTCCAACATTTCTTCATACGGTATTACCATAGATGACCTTGGTATAGAAATAAAGGATTCTCTTATCCTTAAATATGTTATCAATTTTGAAGGAAATAAAGTTACTCAAACAATAGAGCATAACGAAACAAATGACTATTTTGATTATCTGAACAATTTTTATAAGGCAGTAGGAGAGTATATAAGCGATCCGGAAATATTTGCATCTCTTTATTACGAGAACGGTATGGACGGACTTGAAGAGGCTGCCGGAAATGCCGATATGACTGTTGAAGAATTTCTTGAAGATGAAATTGAGTATGTTTCCAACACAATGGAAAGAACACTTGAGGAAATAAATCAACAATTCCCCGAAGCAACCTTCACAATTGATGATAACACTCTTACCGTTTCATCGGAAGTAGACTCTGTAACCTACAATTACAGTTCAGGTACCCTTGTAACAGATTCAAACGGTCTTGCATTGGCATTTATTAAAGAATAAAGGAATGTTTATCATGAACAAATTAAAGAAAATCTTAGTTATTATTCTGTGCATTGCTTTTACTGTATCCTGCACCTCCTGTTCAATAAAGGATTCGCTTTTAGATAAAGTTACAGAAAAAACAAGCCTTGACTATGAAACGGTAAAAGGAAAATGGGTGGCAAAAACCGAATTAAACGATCTTACTGTTTTTGCAACCGATATGTCTGTAAAAGAATTTATCCTTTCGCTCATCGGCATAACCGATGTTGATGAAAACATTATCGATTTTGAAGAAAACTGTGAAATGGAAATTGTATTTGAGTTCACAGATGAAGATACTGTTGAAATCAGCATAAAAAGCAGTGAATTTGATGAATTTTCAAAAAATGCTCTTGATTTTACCAAAAACTCAATTTTAACTCCCGAACTTTTTGCCGAAATAATGGGTATGAGTATTGAAGAATTTGAAGATACAATGAGATCCCAAGGGCTGACGGCTCAAACCTATATAGATTTTATAAAGAATATGCTTCCCTTTGAGATTACCTTGGACGATTTTATCGCTGCCATAGGTATGGACAGCTTTATAGGAGAGCACAGCTACAGTATAAATGAAGACACAATAACCATTCAGGCAGATAAAGAATATACCCTAAATTATGAAAACAAAAAGCTTATCTTAAAGGATTCAGAAAACAACAAAGAGTTTGTATTTGAAAAACACTCAGAAAACGAAGAAACCCCGGAAGCAGAAGAAACTAAAGTGAAAAATGACGAAAACACTTTGTCTGTATAATGATGAAACGGCTGACTTTTAGTCAGCCGTTTCATTTGAAATCTTCTTCTTTTTTTTATGCTTTATCTTTGGAATATTCTTAATACCCGAACAAAGTATAATGATTATCTGCCCCGGTATACCTATCATATAAAGAAGCTTTATATCTACTCTGAAAGCAAAAAATGTAAAGAATATACCCGCCAAAAGTGACCACATCAGAATAGATATTATAAGATAATTGTATCTTGTATTAAACCATACGGAATTAAACACAAGCCCAACAATAGAACACACCGGAACAGCATATGCAAATATCAGCCAATTCCAGGTTGCTCCGCCTGTTATCAGCCTTACCACAACAAATACACAGGTTGCAATAAAGAATACCAAAAGCAAAGATATTCCCGTTATCAGCCTTCGGTTTTTTTGTTTTAAATGTTTAACCTCAATAGGTTCATCCTCGATAATATTGTGTTCTGCACAAAGCAGATAATCAACACTTACTCCGAAAATATCTGCTATATTTTTAAGTACGGTTATATCGGGAACAGATTCGCCGCGTTCCCATTTGGAAACAGCTTTATCCGAATAATTTAATTGCTCTGCAAGATTCAACTGTGTCATTTCATGCATATGTCTTAGCTCAACGATATTTTTTGCTATTATTTGTTTTAGTTCCGTCATTTTTCTCCTTTCTCCTTTCTTCTTTTTCCAAAAACATTTATACAGTTTTATTTTCATTATTATAACACATAATAAAATCAAATGCAAGCCTTATTTTACAAGGAATTCTACTATGGGTAGAGTTCCTTATTTTTCACTCTACACCATTGAAAATAACAGTATATACGCTAACTTTAAAAATTCCGTGACTATACAGGTATAATGATGTAAAATAATATATATTATTTTCAGGAGGAAAACTATGGGTAATTATATTATATATACCGATTCGGCTTGTGACCTTGAGCTTACCACATTAAAAGAGCTTAGGGTTAAGCACTGTTCATTAAGCCTTACATTTGAAGGTGAAAGCCGTGTATACAGAAATGACGAGGTGGATCCCAAATGGTTCTATAACAGAATGCGTGAAGGTGACACCGCGAAAACCGCGGCAGCAAATACAGAAATGTTTAAAAGAGCCTTTGAAAAAGAACTAACAAACGGTAATGATATTTTATATCTGGGTTTTTCAACAGGATTAAGCACAACCTGTAACTCGGCAGTTATCGCCGGACAGCAATTATCTTCGAAATACCCCGAAAGAAAAATAATTTGTGTTGATACCCTTTGTGCATCCGCAGGATTCGGCATGCTTTTAAAGCTTACCTGTGATAAAAAGAAAGAGGGAGCAACAATCGAAGAGGCCGCAAAATTTGCAGAAGATACAAAACTTAATTTATGTCATTGGTTTACGGTGGATGATCTTGTTTATCTTAAACGCGGTGGCAGAGTTAGTCCTGCAGTAGCTTTTGTTGGCGGAGTACTTGGAATCAAGCCGGTGATGCATGTTGATAATGAAGGTCATTTGATCCCCGTTAGTAAAGCAAGAGGAAGAAAGGCTTCCCTGCGCGCAATGCTTGATAAATATACAGAAACAGCAATTAACCCTAAAAGCGGTCCCGTTTATATCTGTCACGGTGACTGCGAAGAGGATGCCATGCTTTTGGCGCAAATGATAAAGGACACCCACGGTGTTGATGTAGATATGACAGTTTATACAGGACCGGTTATCGGTGCTCATTCCGGACCCGGAACCTTGGCACTCTTTTTCTTAGGTAAAGAAAGATAAATTTCAGGAGAAAATCATGACTCAGGTAAAAAAACTTGATGGAATCATTTATGCAAAAATGCTTCACAGAGGAGCATTACGCCTGCATAAACACAAAGAAGAAATAAATAACCTTAATGTATTTCCTATTCCGGACGGAGATACGGGAGACAATATGTTTCTCACATTTATGGGCGGTGTAGATGCAATAAAGGAAGAAAACTATTCTCTTCACGAAGTTGCAAGAAAGGCGGCAGATGGCATGCTGCTTTCCGCAAGAGGTAATTCCGGTGTTATACTTTCACAATTTTTTGACGGAATTGCAAGTGAACTTGAAGGCATAGATGAAGCAGATATAGAAACCCTTCAAAGGGCTCTTGAATCGGGGGTTAAATATGCCTATAATGCTGTTATGAAACCCACCGAAGGAACTATACTTACCGTTGCAAGAGATGCAGTTTGCTATGCAAATATTCACACACCCAAAACTGTTGAGGGGTTATTTACATTAGTTGTAGACGAGGCAAAAAGAGCACTTGGAAGAACTCCCGATCTATTACCTGCTCTTAAACAGGCCGGTGTGGTTGACTCCGGCGGTGCAGGTCTTATATATATTCTCCGCGGCATGAGAAGAACTCTTATTGACGGAGAAGAAGGTAGTGATATTCCTCTTACTCAAGCAGCGGAGAACACAATAAATCCCGATCTTTTCACAGAGGACAGTGTTCTTGAATTCGGTTACTGTACAGAAATTTTAGTACGCTTACAAAATTCAAAAACCGACATTGCAGCCTTTAATGTTAAAACCATAACCGATTTTCTCACCTCTGTTGGAGATTCTGTAGCTGCTGTAAAAACAGGAAGTATGCTAAAGCTTCATGTTCATACAAAAACTCCGGACAAAGTTCTTTGTTTTTGCCAACAATTTGGTGAATTTCTTAAAGTAAAAATCGAAAATATGTCGCTGCAACACAATAATACCATAGATAACGGAGAAGCGGCAAAGCCGCCTAAACAGGAACGCAAGCCCTATGGCGTTGTTGTGGCAGCCTGTGGAGCCGGAATTCAGCAAACCTTTTGTGAGATAGGCGCAGATGTAATAGTAGACGGCGGTCAGAGCATGAATCCTTCTGCTGAAGATTTTTTATGCGCCTTTGAAACGGTAAATGCAGAAACAATTTTTGTTTTCCCAAACAATTCAAATGTAATTATGGCGGCAAAGCAAGCAGCTCAGATGTTTAAAAACTCTGATGTACGTGTTATCGAAAGTAAAAACATCGGTGACGGTTACGCAGCACTTTCCATGCTTGACACTTCCTCAAAGGATACCGATGCCATTGTTGAAGAGCTGTATTTCAACATGGAAAATGTAATTACTGCAGGTATATCCAAATCTACAAGAGATGTTGAAATGGCTGTTTCGGTTCACTGCGGAGATTATATCGGATTTATCGGAAAGGAGATTATTTGCGCAGATACCGAAAGAAAGAATGCTGTATTTTCACTTATAGATAATATGGATCTTTCCTGCCATGATATTATTATTCTTATAAACGGTAATGACAGTACAAAAGAAGAAGCGCAGGAAATTTACACTCACCTGGAAAGCAAAGCCCCCTATAGTGAAATATATACCATAAATGGTGAACAGGATATATACAGTTATATTCTTATTGCAGAATGAATGCTTTGAGGCTTCATCCCTGTTACAATGCAAATAAACGGAATTTTCTATAACAGAAGCGGTGTGAATGTTGAATTCACACCGCTTTTAAGTATATTTGTAATAGCAACAGGTTTTTACGATATCATCGCTTCAATATCTTCTATTACAACTCCGTTAACAGGAGTAGCGATCATGCAGCACATCACATTATCAATAGAACGGAGATAATACACCTGGGATATTTCAACCGTATCTACTGTAACGGAGAATGATGCTTTAAGATAATCATTTTCTCCAAAGGTTACCGTATCCTGATTCATAAGTTCATAGGATATTCCGGATTGCTTGGAAAGATTTTCCTTAAGTATATCAAGGTACTTATTCTCATCGGCATCCCTGCCTAAATTGGTAACATCCATATTTTCGTACATTACCATAAAATTACTGCCTGTATCAGTATGGTTTACCATCATATCATAAACAGTACCTAATTCTGCAAGGTTTTTTGAAATGTCATTTGCTGCAAACTGTTCCTTGCCAATATTCATAACTGCCGCAAGGTCTTCATCGGTGGAATAGCTCCATCCATCTGTTGCAGTAAATGTAAGATCGCTGTAATCATTTGTATAAACATTGCCTTCAATAACACCGCGAGTAATCTTTTTATTAGATTGTTCGGAAACCTCCTGTACTACATCTTCAACAATATTATTTACCGCTTCCTTTGCACCGCAAGACACAAAGGAAAGTAACATCAATATTGCAGCAAAAACAGCAATTATCCTCTTCATCATCTTTGTATCCTCATTTATGCTTTGAGATTAATGCCTTTATCCGCAAGCTTTGCAATAATATCATCAACTGTTGGCTGGATGTCTGTTCTTGCAAGTGTTTTTTCGTTAGAAGAGAAGTAAAGTCGTACGCTTATACTCTTTACTGTACCGTCATCGTAGGTGTCAACAACACTTGCACCGGTAAGGTAATCATAACCTGCACCTTCCCAAGCACAGGCAAGGTCACTATACTTAGTGTCAGCACCTATAACAAAGGAAAGGTCAATATCCATAGAAGGATACTTGGAGGGTTCGTTATAGTTAAGAGCGTCCTTTTTGGTTTCTGCGAAATCGTCCATATCAATTTCACCAAATACAACACATGCCTTCTTTGCAACTTTTCCTGCAACTGTGGGATGAGATGCCGCCATTTCACCGACCTTTTTGCCGTCAAGCATGATAGCAACGGTATTCTTGGGATGCTGCCAGTTATGGTTGGGAGCGATGTTTTCAAATGTAAAGCTCTTATGCTTGATATCTGAACAGAGGTGAGCAAAAATGTCACGAAGCTTGAAGAAAAGATCCTTTTCACTTTCTACCTGAGAGAAAAGAAGGATACCGAGAGTTTTGCGCTCATTTGCCTCGCCGTTTTCACGCTTACCCTTTACAACTCTGCCGATTTCAAAGAGACCGTAGGAGGGTGCATAACCTCTGTTTTCATGAGCCATGCAAACAAGGGTGGGGATCATGGAATTACGAAGAACTGTATGCTCAACGGTCATAGCGTTGATAACTCTTACGTTATCTTCAACATCCATACCAAGGTTTTCAAACTTCTTGGAATCACACCAAATGTAGGAATGAACCTCATGGAGCTTGAACTTCTTAACAAGGATATCCTTTGCCTGGTTATCGTTGTTTCTGCCTGCGGATTCTTCAACAGGATAAAGAGCCGCCTTTGTTGTTTCGATCTTGAAGTTATCGTAACCGTAGATACGGGTAATTTCTTCAATGATATCTGCGGGAATGGTAACGTCCTTTGTTGCTCTCCAGGAAGGAACTACAACAGAGAAGTTATCACCGTCATTTGTTACATCAAAGCCGAGGGATGTAAGAGTTTTTACAATGCGATCGTTTGTGATATCAATACCGGTATAACGGTCAACGTATCTCTTATCAAAATCAAGCTTGATTGTATCATACTTTGTGGGATAATTATCGGAAAGGCGGGAAACTACCTTTGCATTGGGGTCAACCGCGAACATAAGCTCGAGGAATCGCTCAATTGCAATAACGGTAATTTCGGGATCGAGCATCTTTTCGTATCTTGCACTGGCATCGGTACGAAGACCAAGCTTTGTTGAGGTCTTACGGATAGAAACGCCGTTAAAGGTTGCTGATTCGAGAAGAAGGGTCTGTGTATCATCGAAAATAGAGGAATCAAGACCGCCCATTACACCTGCGATAGCAACGGGTTTATCGTTAGAGGTGATCATAAGCATGGAGGGATCAATGTTTCTTTCAACTTCATCAAGGGTGGTGAACTTGAATTCTTCGGGGAAACGCTGAACCTCAACCTTATCAACTCTGCGCTTATCGAAAGCGTGCATAGGCTGACCTAATTCAAGCATAATGTAGTTTGTAAGGTCTGCCAAGAAGTTGATTGCTCTGGAGCCGCAGTAGAAAAGACGGATACGCATTTCCATGGGGCTGCGGTTTACGGTGATATTTTCTACCTTGATAGAAGAATATCTGTATGCGTTTTCTGTATCCTTAATATCAATAGAAACCTCTTCAAGGTTATCGTACTGCTTTGTATCGTGAAGAACATGGGGCTTCAAAGGTCTGTCTGCAAGAGCAGCGAATTCTCTTGCAATACCGTAATGTCCCCAAAGGTCGGGACGGTTGGTGAGAGATTTATTATCTACCTCAAAGATAACATCGTCAATAGGATATATATCTTTAATGTCAGTACCGGGAACAAGGTCTTCGGGAAGATCCATAATGCCGGAATTATCTGCGGAAATGCCAAGCTCAACTTCACTGCAGCACATACCGTAGGACATATAACCGCCTACCTTACGGGCTGCCATTGTCATACCGCCTGCCATACCGCCTTCCTTGGCAAAAGCGGTGAGCATACCCTCGCGAACATTGGGTGCGCCGCAAACAACATCCCATACCTTATCGCCTGTATCAACCTTTAAAAGGTGGAGTTTCTTTGATTCGGGATGATTTTCAACAGAAAGGATCTTTGCAACAACAACGTCCTTAATATCTTCACCCTTATGGATGATATCTTCAACCTCTGCGGTGGATAAGGTGAAGCGGTGAATAAGCTCGTCAAGATCAAGTCCTTCAAGATCAACAAAGTCTTTTATCCAATTCATTGATAATAACATTTTACCGCACCTCCTTATATATTCTTAAACTGGTCAAGAACCTTAAGATTTCCGCTGTTAAGATCGCGGATGTCCTTGACACCGTAGCGCATCATTGCAAGACGGGTTAAACCGAGACCGAAGGCAAAGCCTGTATACTTATCGGTATCGATTCCGCCTGCTTTAAGTACATTGGGATGGATCATGCCGCAGGGGCAGAGCTCAAGCCAACCTGAGTTTTTACAGGAAGGACAACCCTCACCGCCACAGATAAGACAGCTTATATCAAGCTCAAAGCCAGGTTCCACAAAGGGAAAGAAGCCGGGACGGAGTCTTACCTTAATATCCTGCTTAAATACCTCGGAAAGCATTGTTTTCATGAAGTAGATAAGGTTGGATATAGAAATATTCTCGTCTATCATCATACCTTCCATCTGGAAGAATGTGTTTTCATGACAAGCATCGGTATTTTCGTTACGGAAGCAACGGCCGGGGAACACCGCACGAAGGGGTGCGCCGTACTTTCTCATAATTGCGTTCTGAGCAGCCGAAGTATGAGTTTTTAAAAGCTGACCGTTATCGAGATAGTAGGTATCCTGCATATCTCTTGCAGGGTGGTGCTTGGGGATATTGAGAGCCTCAAAGCACTTGTAATCGTCAACTATTTCAAGGTAGTCTTCAATAGTGAAGCCCATGGAAGCAAATACCTCTTCAACCTCGCGCTGAACAAGGGTGATGGGGTGGTATGAGCCTTCACCGGAATAATCGGTGGGCATGGTAATATCATACTGCTCTGCAGAATTGATAAGTTCTTCTTCAGCAGCCTTAGCTATAGCTTCGATAGCTTCCTTGATCTTGTCCTCTGCTTCCTTTTTGATCACATTGATCTTCTGTCCGTATTCCTTTTTCTGATCATTCGGAACATCCTTGAGTTCCTTCATAAGATCGGTAACAAGTCCCTTTTTACCGAGGTACTGTACTCTTATAGCCTCGATGTCGGAAGGGTTCTTTGCTTCGGCAATTGCTGCATCAAGCTGCGCGCGTATGCCGGAAATCTTTTCTTCTAACATTTTGTCCTCCAAATATATTTAAGTTAAATTGTTATTAAAATATAAAACGCCCCATGCAAATGCATGGGGCGACATAATCGCGGTACCACCCAAATTGCAAACAAGTGTTTGCATCCATACTACGCTCTTTATCTCACCGAAAATCCAAATGATCACACGAAACATCGAAAGCGATAGCCGATACTTTTTTGTTTGCCACTCAAAGATCCTTAATGCGAATCACACATCCCGCCATTTCCTGCGGAAGGCTCCAATATGAGAAATTCGAAATTTTGCAAGTGTTGGGCCTGCTCACAGCCAAAGGCAAGCTCTCTCTGATAAATTGCAAAATACTACTGGGCATATCATCATAGCCGTTAACAATATTTAGATTAGTTTATCACAAATATTTCGATTTGTCAATTATTTAATACTTCTTTCTTATAATAAAATAACTTATCCAATAAATCATAATCAATAAGAATACCGATACAGACAAAATCTGCGCAATCAAAGTATAGTTCAAAAAAGAGAAAACTATAACAGCAATATAACATATTATAACATACAAACTGAATGTCAGGCTTCTTGCCTTGCTGACTATCATTATATTTCTTTCGTCGGTTTCTGCAATTTCGTACCGTTTCAGCTTTTCTTCGTTGCGTGTTAAAGAAAAATATTTTTTAAGACGCGCCAAGCCTATAACCGTAAGTGCAAAACCAAATGAAGCAACAAATTCATTTTCGGTTTGGTTGATAAATCCGGTAAAGATCAGACAAATACCTAAAATGATGTATACGATACCTACAGTTAATCTAATTTTTAATTTCTTTTTAAAATCCATTTTTATTCCTCCTCAAAAATAAATATTTCCTCAATTGATCTGCCGAAATATCTTGCTATTTTATAAGCAAGGGAAAGAGATGCGTTATATTTCCCGTTTTCCAGCGAAATTATAGTCTGGCGGGTAACACCCACCGCCATTGCTAAATCGTCCTGCGTTATTTTATTATCCTTACGCAATTCTTTTATTCTGTTATCCAAGACTTCACCTCCAAATAGTAAAGCATGCTTTACATTTTTACTATAGCATACATTTTAAAAAATGTCAAGTGTGTTTTACATTTTTGTATAAATAAAATCCTTTCCAATTAAGGAAAGGAATAAATTTTCGTTTTACATTGTATTATTCTTTAGAATATGATATAATAACCCCCGGAATAAGGTAAGCCCTCAACGGTAGGCGGTTAACCCTCGACATTAAGAGGGTGTTTGCCCTCTTATTTATGTAAGGGGGTATGCTATGGAATATTTTGCATTCATTGTAATTATACTTATTGTAGCCACAGGTTACATTATGAGCATAAAAAAATAACCGCCACACCTGCTAAAGTTTGCGGTTATTTTTTTAATTAACTAAACTTTCGGGCTAACCGTCTATCGGATCGCCTTGTTCTATCTATATTAGAACATAAAAATTCTATTTGTCAACACCCTCTTAAGGTGTTGATTTTCTTTATTTCGGGCGCTATTTCAAGCTTTGTTCTCCTCCTGCATTTTCTTTGCCCTTTTGATATATTCTTTAAAGAGCTCTTCATTGCGAACAGAATCAAACCATTCCCAGCCCGACTTTGCTGTCATTCCGTAAACCAAAAGATCGTTACCCTCATCAAACATATATTCATAATAAAAAGGCTCTTTTGTGCCATCGGGCAATATGATATAATGCTTATCCTTTGCCACCTTAATACCGCCGTAAATAAGTTCTCTGCCTACATCCATGGCTTCGCCCTCTTTGATCTTTGCCCACTTGGGATAAAGCTCAAAGGCTTTTTCAAGATATTCATAACCCTCTTCCCTTCTGCCCAAGCCAAAGAGCGCACAGGCGCTCCGAAAGCAGGTGGCATAATAATGACCGAGCCATGCCGTGGGAATAGTACCGTCTGAATTTATGCCTTCTATTATCTCCATACGGTATTTGTTCCACTCCACCGCCTTTTCGGGCACCGCCCAATAACGGCTTGGTCTGCCGAGAAAATGGCATAACAAATGAAAGTTATTTATAGAATGACGAAGGCGGCTTTCTTCATGTTTCCCGTCACACCAAAGCTCATCCTCCACGGTTTCACCGTATATAGTACTGTAATCGGTATATTTCGCAGGCCATGTTCTAACTCCCGTACGGTCTCCGAAAATCACAATTTCATCATTACTGTCAAGACAGTAGGTGTATCTTGCACTCGCTTCAAAACCATCTGTCAAACCTTTTGCTTCATAATAACGCATCATACCGTCCTCAAGGGGCATATACCCCTTGCCCTTACCTTCATACGCGGCAAGCTCGTACAGTACCTTTATAACCCCGTCACGGCTCTCACCCTCAAATCGAACAATACCCACACCTTCGGCAAAACAGAATGTCTTTTTACCGCCACGGTAGGAAATTCCCGTTTCGTCAAGACCTTTAATGTCAAAGGCTACCCTAAGACAATTTTCAAATATGCCTGCGTCGGTTTTTATTTCGTCAACAAGAGAGCAGCGTATCTCTGTTTCAACGGGATAATGCTCCCATTTGATATAGCCTTCATGAAGCAATGCTCCGGGGATCCATTCATCATTCCAAAGACAGTCTGAGCAATCGGAGAGTATACCGTAAATATCATTAAAAAGTATAGGATATTCCTGATAGGTTCCGTCAAGACATTTCAATTCAAAGCCCCAGCGCCATTCATCGTCATAATACACCTTTTGGTCAACCCTTTCGGTCCGTCCACGCTCGAAGAAATTCCAACGGCCGCGTTTGGCAGACTTAGGGTTAAATTCGGGATCGGTATTAAGTATCCGTCTTGCCACACTCGCCATGGCCTTGGTATGTGCCTTTTGCATCGGAGTCACAGCTAAAGCCTCTGCGCGTTCTATGGGATAATAAACATCACATACTTTACCGTCAACAAAATAGTCGTTTCGCACCTTTGCTACCATATCAAGCCATGAGTTTTCGTCATAACGAAGTCGTTCAAGGCGGTAGATCTGACCGAAGATCACCTTTTTTTCATCAAGATATGTAATTCTTATCTCATTGTTTTGAAGTATTACGCTTTCGTCAAATTCAGCACAATATTCCCAGCGGTTACCCACACAAAGAGGGATAAGACCGTTACCGCCCTTAATATCATAAGTGTATAAAAGTCTGATTTCACTCACACCGTCATAGCAGCTTTCCTGCTTAACAATACCGACACCCTCCTTGTAGTAGGTTACAAAAGGACGCTTGCGGCGCTTGGCACTCCATTTTTGACAGCCTTCAAATACACCTGCAGGAGTAACAACTCTTTCGTTATCCGAAAGAAATGTATATTTTTCTCCATCACTTGCAGTAACACTTTCGCCCACACTTAGTTCAGGAAACAAGAAATATCCGTCGCAGCTTGATGCGTTTATAAGGATATTATCTATCTCTCTGTCCACCGAATAAAGACCGTCAATACTGTCAAAATAATGCTCACTTCTTCTCAGGTTTTCACCTTCAAAGCTAAATTCACTGGTATTCACACACAAGGCATATTTTTTTATATTCTTATCCTTGTATTCTTCCGTATATCTTTTGTTTCTTTCCAAAAGCATAATTCCAAAGGTATAATACAGATCATCTGCTGTAAGATAGGAAAGTCCCTTTTTGCAATATTCCAGACCTTCATCCTTCCCTGCCGAAACAAAGGCTTGCTTTGCAAGGGTTATCCATTCATGGCCTAAGGCTTTTTTATATCCCTTTTTTTCAAGATAGGGAATCTGTGTGTTGATAATGAAATCCTTTTTGTGCGAGCCGTAAAATTTATCCGATTCACGGCGACAGACAAAGCTAATTACCTCCTCATTTTTACCAAGCTCTGCCGCTTCCTTGATGCGGGAAAAGAGCTCATCGTTTTTTTCCTTTTGTATCCACCAATAACCACGCATAAGTACATCAGCCAAAGCATGGTATTTGTCCTCACATTCGGGTAATTCTTCAACCTCTTTAAGAGTTTCCTTATAAACAGCGTCAAAACCCTTTTTGGAGTTTTTTGATTTCCAACCTTTAAGTTCCTCAACCTTTTTCATTACCCGTTTAACTAAAGTATCGTTATATTCCTCGTTCATGGCACACAGCTCCTTTCTCAATTGCTTTCTGCCTTGATTGAGTTGGCTTTTCACCGTTCCTACAGCAACCCCCAGCCTTTGAGCAATCTCATTAACGCTAAGCTGTTCAAAATAATGTAATCGGATAACCAAACCAACCCTTTCGGGGAGATTTGAAACACCCCTGTGCAGATAGCCTTTTTCCTCGGATTCTGCGTATATTGTTTCGGGGCAACCCTCATCGGCTACTCTACCCTCTATACCGTCAATATCAAGATAGTTCTGGTATCGGAGAAGAAGATTTTTTGCACAATTCTTTGCTATACGGCATACCCATGAGCCATATTTTGATCTCTCACGAAGCATGTCCAGCTTTATCCATGCAGTTACAAATGCATCCTGTGCCGCATCCTCTGCTATAAAAGTATTTTTAGTAACCGAAAATGCCGCTGATATGACCAAGCGTTCATATTTTGAAACCAATTCCTCATAAGCTCTCTGCTCTCCTGCCAATGTCAGCATTACAAGAGTTTCATCATTGTATTCATTATACAGCATACACATCATCCTTTCTTAACATTTTTCGGAGCTCCGATATATAGACAGTTTTTTTGCAAAAAAGGTTTAGTTGTTTTGAAAATAAATAACCGCCATGCCAAAAAGCTGACGGTTATATTGATTATACGGTTTTAATATATTCCTTAATTATCTTTGCAGAGTTATCTGCTGCCCGCTTTGCGAACTTTTGATAATCGCCTTCCTCGGAATCGCTTATGGCACGGAGCACTGCAAAGTCTACACCGTTTATGTAACATATCTGCGCGATAGCCGCACCCTCCATTTCGCATGCAAGGGCATCAAATTCGTTTCTTATCTTTTCCCTGTGCTTATCCTTTGCAACAAAAAGGTCTCCGGATGCAACAGTTCCCGTACGGTAATTAAGACCACACGCCTCAATACACTTGACAATACCGTCATTTATACGCTTGCAAGCGGGAAATTTTACAATATTAACTCCCGAAATAAGTCCTACGGGATCGCCTATGGCAGAGGTATTCATGTCATGCTGGCAAAGGTCATCTGCTACAGCAATATCAAACACCTTGAGTTCGGAGACAAGAGAACCTGCAACACCAACATTGATAACCTCGTTGGGAGCATATTCAAGTATCATTGTTTGAGCGCAAGCAGCGGCAAAAACCTTACCTACTCCGCAAACCGCCACAACCAAATCCTTACCGTAAAGAGTACCCATTGTATACTCGATACCGCTAATTGTTTCTTTTTTCATATTCTCCATTTCGGCAATGATATTTTC
>JAFYPJ010000051.1 GCA_017547545.1 Clostridia bacterium
AGTAAAGGTCATAGTTCATTATATTGAAGTAATCAATATAAGGAGCGATGCCTGCTATATCATACTTAACATTAGCCCAGGATGCTGCAGGTGTAGCAACATTCAAGAGATACTCTTTACCTGTCTGTGCGCTTAATACATTAAGTCTGTTTCTGATTTCTGACATAAGGGCAACAAAGTGAGGCTTGAGTGTGAGGTCGCTGGGGAACTCAAAGTCAAAATCAAGACCGTCAAGGTTGTATGCACTTACAACACCAACGAGGTTGTTGGCAAACTGTGCACGGGTGGTTTCTGTCTGAAGCCAGTTTTCAAATACAACGATATTTCTGTTACAAACAGTATATACCATCTTGATGTTGGGGTTTCTCAAACGAGCTTCGTTTCTCATTGAATTGATGTTTGAGAAGTAAGGACCGGCAAAGGGATAGTTACCGGGGCCGTTATCTACGAAGCAGGGGAGATAGTTAATAACATCAACATAAGCAAAATCTTCAGGCTTGCGGATCTCGTCCTTGTTTACATAAGCAACTACTATCTGCTCAACTGTGTCAATGGTGCCGAATTCTGCAGAGTAGCATTTTGCACAGAAACGAACCTTGGTGCCTTCTTCTGTTGCGGTATTGTTGGAAAGAACTGCCCAGTTTTCATAGGAGTGAGCTGTCTTGTCATAATTGATTGTTTCAATGTAATCACATGCTACACAATGTGTGGTGTAATAACCTTCTTCAGCACAGTTTGCAACCTTCTTGAAGGCTTCAAGCATATGCTCGTTGTGAAGCTCCCACTTAGCGGAATAGGATGTGTCTTCATGAAGTGAGTATGCTTCGGAATCAAAGATAAGTTCAGAACCGTTGTCATCGTTTACCCAGCCTGCAAAGGTATAACCAACTCTTGTGGGAACGGGAACGGAATCGCTTGCTTCATTGAACTTCTGACCGTAGGAAATGGTCAAACTCTGATCTTCGGAGTTAAGATAACCTTCCATTGCGTTGAAGGATACTGTGTAGGTGTTTGTATCAGCTGAGGTGTTGCTCCACTGTGCATAGAGAACAAGGGGTTCGTTTGTACCGTAGTTGGAAATAGTGTAACCTGCTGCATAGCTCTTACCGCTACCGTCGGGCATTGTGTTCCAACCGAGGAAGGTAGAACCGCTCTTCTTGAAGCTGTTGGACTTTACTGTATAATCAGCGTAGCTGTAAAGAGTATTACCGGAGTGGTTCATATACTCAACTACATCGGAACCGTTAGCGCCGTTAGCCTTATATGTAACGGAGGGTTCCCAAATTGCGTAATAATTCATACCGCCTTCGTAGTAAGAGGTGGTAGACATCTGGAAATCGGACCAGCTCAATCCCTGAGTATTGAATACGGGGATGTTAAGACCGGTTTCTTTGGTTTCAAGAGCGTAGATAGTACCGTCCTTGAGAAGACGAGCGTAATAAGGATCACCGGCAGAATTGCGAACAAGTCTGCAGCCTGCCTTTGTGGGTTCGTTATCACCTATAGGCATATTGAAGTGACCGTACTTGGTGTTGTCAAGAACGCTGTTATAAGAGAATCCGGAAACGAATTCTTCCTGAACTTCTGTTCCTGTTACGGGGAATGTACCGCCGTCTGCCTGATAAACTGTAGGATAACCCCATACACAGTAAAGGGTTGTTTCGCTGTTGGTTGTGTATTTTTCATGGTAAGCAGTACCGTTACCCTTACCTATAGCCATCTGATTTGTGTTCCATTCAACAAATACCATCTGGCTTCCGAGGTCACCGTAGGTACCGGGATGCATATTGTAATTGTTGATAATGTCATCCTTATGATGGAAAAGATCAAGGTCTTTGCCGGGGAACTTATAAAGAGTAAGCTCTTCGCAGCCCCAACCCTGAGTACCGTCGTTCAAAACTACTTTGTATGCCCATACTGCATACAATTCGGTTGATTCGTTGAATGTATGAGCCTGCCAATGATAATAAGCTATATTACCAACATAGGCATCTTCTTCGGAAAGAGCCCAACCCATAAATTCAACACCGCCCTTACGGGGGGGAACTCCATCGAAAGCAAAGGTGCTTCCGGCAGCCTGTGTGATTGCTGGCGGGGGATTGTTACCGCCGTTTCCGTTAAAGGTTACGGTGATATTTCCTGCTGTTGCGGTACCGTTAGCGTAAGCGGTAATACCGGCAATGCAAGGAATAAGCATAGTAACCAAAATTAGTAGAGAAATGATTCTTGCGTTCTTAGACATAAGTCCTCCTTGGCATTTTGCATAAAATTTTGTTTCGAACAACAAATCATTTGTAATTCTACACCAAAATAATATTTTTGTCAATCATCTATTAAAACTTTCAGCGAAAGTTATTAAAAAACAGTTAAAAAATTGGTTATTATGTATGTTGACAAAATATATCTTGATTATAACTTGATTATAAACGGTTTATATGGTATAATATTTTTATAATATATAGAGGTATTGTTGATGAAAGAAGTTGAGATATATTCAGACGGAGCCTGTAAAGGAAATCCGGGCCCAGGTGGCTGGGGTACTGTAATAGTGTATAAAGGAATAGAAAAAGAGCTTTCGGGCGGTGAAAGTTATACCACCAATAACCGTATGGAGCTTTCAGGTGCAATAGCTGGGCTTGAGGCGCTGAAAGAGCCCTGTAAGGTTACCCTTACCAGCGATTCCAAATATCTTGTGGATGCTGTTACCAAGGGATGGGCAATAGGATGGCGGGAAAAGAATTGGATCAAGAGCGACAAAAAGCCGGCACTCAACCCCGAACTTTGGGAAAGGCTGTTGAATTTGCTTGAAATTCATGATGTAACCTTTATTTGGGTAAAAGGTCATGCAGGTCATCCCTATAATGAGCGCTGTGACAGGCTTGCTGTTGAACAAAGTGAAAGATATGCCACAAAAAGTTAACAATTGATTTTGAAAATCTGTTGAAAATTAGCTTCTCTCGGTGTACAATATTCTATTGGAATGTTTATATATTAAGAGGCAAGTATTATGAATAGAAAAGTTTATGCGGATAATGCAGCAACAACACCGGTAGACAAAAGAGTTGTTGAAGCAATGCTGCCGTATTTTACCGAAAATTGGGGTAATCCCTCCAGCTTATACTCTGTTGGTAATAAAGCAAAGGCAGCTCTTGACGATGCAAGAGCAAGAATAGCTGCAATTATAGGTGCAGAGCCTAATGAGATATTTTTCACATCCTGCGGAACAGAATCGGATAACTGGGCAATTAAAGGAACTGCAAGAGCAAATGCGGCAAAAGGCAAGCATATAGTAACTTCCTCCTATGAGCACCATGCGGTTATGCATACAATGAGAGCTCTTAAAAAGGAAGGCTTTGAAATAACATATGTAAGACCGGGTAATGACGGTATAGTATCACCCGAAGCGGTTCGCGAAGCGATCCGTGAGGACACCGTACTTGTAACAGTAATGATGGCAAACAATGAAATCGGTACTGTCAATCCCATAAAGGAGATTGCCGAGGTTGCACACGAAATGAAGATACCCTTCTTCACCGATGCGGTTCAGGCGGTTGGTCATATTCCGGTTGATGTTAAGGAGCTTGGCGTTGATATGCTCTCCTTCTCAGGCCATAAATTCAATGCACCCAAAGGAATCGGTGCTTTGTATATTAAAAAAGGAACAAGAATAAATGTGTTCCTTGACGGCGGCGGTCAGGAAAGAAGCCGCAGAGGAGGAACAGAAAATCTTCCTTATATTATAGGTATGGCAAAGGCACTTGAAATTGCAGTTGATAAATTCAAGGATAACCAAAGAGTGCTTGCCATGAGAAACCGATTGGCCGAAGGCATAAAGAATATTCCTTATTCTCATATCAACGGATCTCTTACACAGAGATTGCCCGGCAATATAAATGCAGCCTTTGAATTTGTAGAGGGTGAAAGCCTGTTGCTTCTCCTTGATGCGGCAGGAATCTATGCATCCACCGGTTCAGCCTGTTCATCCACCAGCCTTGAACCCTCCCATGTGCTTTTGTCAATAGGATTGCCTGTAGAAATTGCAC
The DNA here is from genome assembly GCA_017547545.1 of Clostridia bacterium. Taxonomy (GTDB): domain Bacteria; phylum Bacillota; class Clostridia; order Oscillospirales; family CAG-272; genus RGIG7300. The sequence continues at coordinate 4,044 of JAFYPJ010000051.1, forward strand.
ACGGTTCTCTTCGATTCTCACTTTCACATGACAATACCGAAGAGGATGTTGATTATATACTTGAAGTTCTGCCAAAGATAGTAGAAAGACTTAGAATGATGAGTCCGCTTTATGATGCGGCTGAAAGGAAATAAATATGTACAGTGAAAAGGTTATGGATCATTTCACCAATCCGAGAAATGTTGGTGAGCTTGAAAATGCAGACGCAATAGGTGAAGTTGGAAATGCTACCTGCGGCGATATAATGAGAATATACCTCAAAATTGATAACAATATCATTACTGATGTAAGCTTTAAAACCTTCGGATGCGGTGCGGCAATAGCAACCTCATCTATGGCAACAGAGCTTATTAAAGGTAAATCAATCGAAGAAGCTCTTGAGCTTACAAACAAAGCGGTTGTTGAGGCACTGGACGGACTTCCTCCCCAAAAGGTTCATTGCAGCGTTCTTGCGGAAGAAGCGGTTAAGAAGGCAATAGCAAATTACTATGACAAAATGGGTATAGAGCATGACATCTTAAAGGGATGTGACGGATGCTGTGACCATTGCCATCACAATCACGGAACAGAGGAATAAAAATGCGGATATTACTTGGAATGAGCGGAGGCGTAGACAGCACTTATGCTGCGCATCTGCTTTCACAAGAGGGATATGAAGTAGAAGGCGCGGTGCTGGTAATGTCGGAACATACCGACACCGGCGCCGCTTTGCGCTCTTGTGAGGAAATCGGTATCAAGCTGAATATAGTTGATGCAACAAAGGAGTTTGAGGAATATGTGGTAAAGGATTTTATAAACCAATACTCTCTTGCCCGCACTCCTAATCCCTGTGTGATGTGCAACAGATATGTAAAGATCAAACTGCTTTGCGATTATTCAAAAAAGAACGGTTTTGATAAGGTTGCAACAGGACATTACTGTAATATATATATAAAGGAAGAAAACCTGCGCTACTGTATACAGATGGGAAATGATCTGCGCAAGGATCAAAGCTATATGCTTTGGCAGCTCACCCAGGAAGAATTGGCAATGCTGATAACACCCCTGAGTGAAAAAACAAAGGATCAGATATATAAGGGTGCAAAGGAAATGGGATTTGCATCAGCCGATATGAAGGAAAGTCAGGAGATATGCTTTATTCCGGACAATGATTATGCCTCGTTTATAGAAAAGCGTATAGGAAAATTCCCACAGGGTGATTTTATTGATTCCGAGGGAAATACGGTTGGCAGGCATAAGGGGATAATCCATTATACTATAGGCCAAAGAAAAGGTCTTGGCCTTGCAATGAAGGTTCCGGTATTTGTAACCGAAATAGATCCGCAGGCAAACACGGTAAAGGTAGAAGCGGCAGGAAATGAAATGAAAAAGAACTTTGTTGCGGATACACTTAATTTCCAGCTTACAGAACCGCCTGCAAAGGGTGAAACAAGGGAAGGGGATTTTCTTGTAAAGATAAGATACGGTGCAAAACCTGCAAAGGCTCATGTAATATATACAAAGGAAAAAGCAGAGGTTTTCTTTGAGGAAGCGCAAAGAGCCATCACTCCCGGTCAAAGTTCTGTCTTTTATGTTGAAGACAAGGTAGCATTTGGCGGATTTATATGTTAAATATCAACAAAAAGCAAAAAAATGCAAAAAAAGGGTTGACATTTAGGTACTAAACGGATATAATATACAAGCTGTGCAAAACAAGGCAGCGCACCCAGAACAAAATAAAATCTCAAAAAACTTGAAAAAAGTTGAAAAAAGGGGTTGACAAATAAGTTCTGATGTGCTATACTAATCAAGCTGTCGCGAAAACGGCAGCAGCGATCCTTGAAAATTGAACAACAAAGATAAGTACAAGCACGATTAGGAAACTGATAGTGTGTGAGGAAAGTCTCGTCAAGCAAAATCCTTTAAGGAAACAAAGAATAAAAGAGCAAACAAATTTTTTAAAATAATTTTTAGAGAGTTTGATCCTGGCTCAGGATGAAC
>JAFYPJ010000052.1 GCA_017547545.1 Clostridia bacterium
ATTCCTTCTTCATAATACCGTTTTGTGTCGAATTTAGTCCGTTTTTCATATAAAATCACCTTTATTTAATTAGTTCAATAGTAGGTGGTGATCTTTTCCCAAAGAGTTCCCAAAAATGTGAAAAATTCATTAGATTTTGCTAACATACCGCAAAGCGTTATAGAATGCGGACTTTTGATGTTTTGTGCCATGAAACCCCTGATTTTTCAAGGTTTTTAACTACTTTTAAGTTCCCGTAAGTTCCACTAACTTCCAATAAGTTCTACTCAACCGAAGTAACTCGAAATCTCGTAGGACGTGGAAGCGTTGCGTGGGTTCAAATCCCACCTTCTCCGCCAAAGAATAACCGTCATTCGGATAAAACGAATGACGGTTATTTTATGCCTAATAATAGAAAATTTAACATTTATACGGTATACTTAATTATAATAATACCGGAGGTTATCTGTAATGAAACGCATATTCTGCTTGATACAAACTGTAGTTATATTGATTACATTAACTGCTTGTCAAACAAAAAACAACATTTCAAATAATATTGAAAGCAATGCAGACTATACCACATCATGTACAAAGGATTATGTGGATGAATTTATTTCCATTATCGGTAAGTTGGAATTAGGTGACTTAACATCCGGAACGAAACTCGAAAAAGAGCATTGTTACAATGTTACCCCTCTTTGCGTTTGTGCGCAAACGGACATCAAGATTTTCAAATTCAGTGATTCCTGCCTCTCGCTTGCACTAATTGACGGTGAGGTATATTCCGTTTGTGATTCCTTTGGCGGATACGGTTTTGTAAATGCCGTACCTTGGGACTATGACGAAGACGGAAATCTTGATTTATTGGTTGCTTCTTCATGGGGTTCCGGATTACACCGTTCTGTAATTTCTGTTTTTAACACAACAACAAAAGAATCTATTCTTGTTTATGATACCTTAAACACCGAGGATCCTTCTGTCGATCTTGTTGTTGAAGCAGTTCCTCTCGCTTCATCTTTGAAAGAATCGCAAGATCTTCCAATTTACTATCAGGTTTTCACCGCAAAAATAGAAGCAAAGGACAATAACCTTGCAGACTTGTCTTACACAACAACAGGAGTTGTCGGCTCGGTAGTAGTTGAAAACACAACACCTGTTTTTAAATACAACAGTTGATTTTTTATGTAGCATCACCCTAAAAAGAAACCTTGAAATTTCCAAGAAATTATGCTATAATTATCGAAATTTGAAAGTTTTGGAGCATTTATGAAAAGAATCAACAAATCATCGGAATTACTATGGTTATTCGGCATAATTTTTGTAGCATTGGGAGTATCTTTATGCAGCAAAGCCAACCTTGGAGTATCAATGATTGCCGCGCCGGCATTTGTGGTTCAGGAGGCAGCGGTAAAATTGTTGCCGAATTTAAGCGTTGGCGTAACAGAATACATAATTCAAGGATTGATCCTTATAATTTTATGTACGGTTATTCGCAAATTCAATTGGATATATCTCCTTGCATTTGCCGTTGCGGTAATATACGGTTATACCCTTGATCTGTTTATGTGGTTACTTTCCGATATAAATATAACGCAAACCTATGTTCGCTGGATAATGCTGATAATAGGAGATTTAATAACCGGCTTCGGTGTAGCATGCTTTTTCAACACCTATATGCCGCTTCAGGTATATGAGCTATTTGTTGCAGAGATATCAAGCGTATTCAGAAAAAACATATCAAAGCTTAAAAGCATTTTTGATATTTCCCTGCTTGCAATTTCGGTAATATTGGCATTCACTCTCTTTTTTGATGCAGGAAGCTTTGATTGGTCAAAAATATACATGTGCTCATTTCACAGTATCGGACTTGGTACAATAGTTACAACAATTATTAACTCACCGATAATCGCCATTAGCTCTAAGCTTATTGACAGGATATTCAATAATACCGCCTTGTTTCCTAAAATGGAAAAGATATTAAAAAGATAACCCTCTTCAAAGAGGGTTATTTTATATTTCAATACAAACGGGACAATGGTCACTTCCCATAATTTGAGTTAAAATAGAACTGTCCTTAACTCTTTCAAAAAAGCGGTTTGAAACCACAAAATAATCAATTCGCCAGCCCGCATTTTTCTCACGCGCCTTAAACATATAGCTCCACCATGAATATTCAACCTTATTCGGATAAAGTGCACGGTAGGTATCGGTAAAACCGCTTTCAAGAAGCAGTGAAAATTTTTCTCTTTCTTCATCCGAAAATCCGGCATTTCTGCGGTTGGATTTAGGGTTTTTAAGGTCTATTTCATTATGCGCAACATTAAGATCGCCGCAATATATTAAAGGCTTTTTGGCATCAAGGGTAAGTATATATTCTCTTAGAGCATCTTCCCATTGCATCCGGTATTCAAGGCGGGCAAGCTCACGCTGGGCATTTGGGGTATAAACACATAGAAGATAGAAATCTTCATATTCAAGAGTAATGGCTCTTCCCTCTTTGTCATGCTCTTCTTTGCCTATTCCGTAAAAAACAGAAATCGGCTCATGCTTAGTAAAAATTGCAGTTCCCGAATACCCTTTCTTTTCTGCGGAATTCCAATACTGATAATATCCGTCAACCTTAAAATCAGCCTGATCTGGCTGCATTTTTGTTTCCTGAATACAGAAAAAATCCGCATCCTGTTCTGTAAAAAAGTCCTTAAATCCCTTTTCAAGACAAGCTCTGAAGCCGTTTACATTCCATGATATAAATTTCATAATAATCACCACCCAAATTCTTTTTTCATCCAAACATGAGGTTCACCCTGTTCATATTCAACCGAACTTACAGCCGTATAATTACATTTTTCATAAAAACCTACCGCATGAAGCTGAGAATGAAGCATAAGCTCACTTGCATTCATTTCAGTAACAAAAGCTTCAGCAGCATTAAGCATTTGTTTGCCTATACCTTTGTTTCTGTAGCTTTTTATAACCGCCATTCTGCCTAAAAACCATATATCCCTTTCGTCTTTTTGGAAGATGCGGCAACAGGATACAGCAATATTATTATCATATATAACTATATGGGTTGCAATTTCATCCGTTTTATCCGGCAGATCAATAAAACCCTGTTCATGCACAAAAACCTGCTCACGGATCTTCATTGCATCATCATGAAGATAGTTATAAAATTTAATTTCCATTATTTTTCCTTAATTAAGATCGTTATATTATCAAATTCGCAGCTTATACTATAACCTTTACTTAAATATATCTCAATACCTTCATCTTGGTTTTTATATCGGGTATCAAATACAACAAAATCGGTATCATCTTCATAATCGTGGTACTCTATCTGATAAACCTCTTCTCTGTCTGCAAGGTGTGAAACAAGCATTGACGAAGCGCAAACAGATGCATCCTTCGGTATAGTATCAATAATCTTTTCCATATCTTTATACATATCTTTGTTAGTATTCCAATCATTAAGATAACTTTGCAGATATGGCGAAACAGTTGTTAAATACAAACAGAAGCATGAAACCGAGGCAACAGTTATAATATTTCTTTTCACAGAGCCTTGAAGCTCTGAAAGATTCATTACGGTTACATAGAAAAGAAATGCCAATATTCCGAAATGATACTGAAAACCTATATCGTACTGATACATATAATCAGTAAGAAGGTTTACGAGAATAGGAAGTATAAGTATATACCTTGAAACTTTCTTTGTAATAAAGGGCATAAAACCAAGGGGCAAAAGCATTTGTAACAAATATTTCAGCTTGCCGAAATCACCGTTTTTTGTTGAAAGGATCTGTGTAAGAAGATATGCGGGATTCTTTAAGGCAGTTTTAATAACACCGAAAATACCGTCTGATTTATCAAAAATCAGATTATCATATCTGTTTACCATTGCACCGTTAATTGCAGGATTAGCTGATGAATTTGTATATACACCGGCATAATACTCTCCCAAAAGATCAAGCAAATTCATTGCGATAATGAAGTATGCAGCTGCCGTAACTAACATTACTGCACCGTGTAAATACTTTTTTCTTGACAATATCACAAATAACGCAAAAATTATAATATATACAGCCGCATCCTCCTTAACCGCCAATGTTAAGGCAGCAAATATATACATCAAAGCATACTTTTCCTTTTCAAAGAAGAAAAATGTCCAGAGAAGCAAAGGAACAAGAAAACAGTTTTCATGTATATCATAAAATGTTCCTGCAGATAATGCGGGATAA
>JAFYPJ010000053.1 GCA_017547545.1 Clostridia bacterium
AATATTAAAATAAATGTAAGCAAACCTAATATATAATAAACAAGGTTTAAGGACATGAAATCACCCATGAATAAAAAAATCTAAAAAAATTTAAAATAGTACTTGACAAAATGAAATCTAAGTGCTATAATACTATCCGTTGTGAATATTGCCGAATTGTGTAACGGTAGCACGGCAGACTCTGACTCTGTTTGTTGGGGTTCGAATCCCTATTCGGCAGCCAAAACCACCCAAAGGGTGGTTTTTATTTTTTCAGTTAATAAAAACAGGGATTCGAACAAGGAGGGAGCAGGTTTATCCTGCGGAAGTAAAACAGTCCGGTGGACCGTTTTACGCCGACGAGGGTAGCGAGCGTAGCGAGGCAAAGGTGCGGCAGCACCGGGAAAAATCCCTTCAAACAGTTGAAATATGCACTTGGTTTTTGTTGACAAATGTCGTTAAATGTGATATATTATTTAAAGAAATAATTTAGGAGGAAGGAAATGAATAACGATCTTTCAAGAGTAACAAAGACATTATCGGAAAGAGAAAAGATAGCAGCAATAATCTGGCTTATAATCGGTATTCTCCAGGTTTGTTCATGTGTGTTCTGTATTTCGGGCGGATGGAATATTTATGCTTCCATAACCCGTTTTAAGCAGTCAAAGGCTGTTCTTACCCCCTGGCCCGGTATAGTTAATGCCTATGATTCATGGATTAAAAATATTATTATTTGCCTTGTGATCAATATCGTTTTTGGCGGTGTTATCGGTGCTGCAGGATGTCTCTATGATATATTCCTTGTTCGTGACCATGTTCTCAAGAACAAGCAGGTATTTGCTGATGCAGGTCTCTAATTTAATCAAAAAGCAAGTCAGACGACTTGCTTTTTGCATATAGGAGAATATTTATGATAATAGACAGATTTGGAAATAAAAGATATAAGGTTGCGCTTCATATACACACAACTCTTTCAGACGGAACAAAAACACCAAAAGAAGCTGTAAAAATATATAAAGAAAATGGTTATGATGCTATAGCAATAACCGATCATTGGAATTACTTTTCTGAAAATGAAATAGACTCTGTAAAGATTATTTCGGGATGTGAATATAACACCGGAGCAGCGGATACCGCCGAGGATGTTATGCATATTGTGGCATTGGGTATGGAAAATGATCCTCAAATTCACAAAGATGCAACAAGGCAGGAGATTATAGATACAATAAATATAAGTGGCGGTCTTGCAGTTTTGGCTCACCCCGCATGGTCTTTAAACACATTAGAGGACATTCTTAGTCTGAAGGGCTTTTTTGGAACTGAAATATATAATACCGTATCTGATGTAGGTCAGAGCAGACGCGGTTATTCGGGATATATTGTTGATGCATTGGCAAACAAAGGTGTTTTTTATCCGCTTGTTGCAGCGGATGATGTTCATTTTTATAACGGAGAGGACGAAACAAAGTCCTTTGTTATGGTAAAGGCAAACTCCTGTTCTCAGGCAGATTTATTGAGTGCTTTGAAAAACGGTGATTTTTATGCAACTCAAGGTCCTGAGATCTATTTAAAAAGAGAAGGAGAGGTTATGATAGCTGATTGCAGCGAGGTTGTGGAAATAAACTTTATTTCAAATTCCTCTTATGCACCCGACAGGGTGATCACCGGTGATTCTCTTACCCATGCAGAATACCCTATAAAACCGTGGGAAAAATGGATAAGAGCAGAGGTTAAGGATAAAGAGGGAAGATATGCATGGAGCAATATTATTAAAATATAATAAAACAGCCCCGCAAGTTTGCAGACATTGAAAAAACGGTATTTGAACGCACATATGCGTTCAAATACCGTTTATCTGTTTGTTTTGAAAACTCTGTCTTTTAAGGAACCAAAAATAAATTTTGGAAGTTTCATCATTCTGCCGATTCTTTTAGGTTGCTTACACAAGCGGTAGAACCATTCAAGATTAAGCTTAATAAAGATTTTAGGTGCTCTTTGAATTGTTCCGGAAAGAACATCAAAGCTGCCGCCAAAACCGCCCATAAGCTTAACATTGAGATCGCTGCGGTGTTTTTCCATCCATTGTTCTTGCTTGGGAACACCAAGGCACACAAAAAGAATATCTGCACCGGAGGCATTTATTTTTTCTATAACTTCCTCGTCATTTTTAAAATAACCGTCATTGGTGCCTGCCAAAAGCATATCGGGATATTTTTCAAGAAGCTTTTGGGCAGCTTTTTCCGGAATTCCGGGTTTACCGCCAAGGAAGAATATTTTGGAATTGGTTTCTCCTGAAATTCTTGACAGATTCTCGCAAAGCTCGATTCCCGCAACCTTACCCTTCAGCCTTCTTTTAAGGATTTTAGATGCAAGGATAACTCCGGCACCGTCAGGGATAATAAGATCTGCTCCGTTAACAGTATTTCTGATATTTTCGTTTTCTACACACATCTGTGTGATTTCGGCATTGGGTGTATGTATGATCTTTGCACCGTCACCCTTTTCTAAAAAGCCTTTACATATAATAAGGGCTTCGTCCATGGTAACATTATCAAACTTTACACCTCTTATTGATATCTTTTCCATTACAACCTCAGAATATCGTTAATCAGTATTAGTATAACAGTAAATTGTTAATAAATCAAGAGTAAAGTTAAATAATATATTTGTATTTTTAAACAAAAAAGGATAAAATCTTATAAAAACCGAATAAAAAATGTAACAGCCGAGCATTCGCTCGGCTGTTAGTTTAATTATTCAACTACAATTGTGTAGTAGTTATAGCTTTCATCGTTGTACTGTACACAGAAGGTATAAGTACCTGCTGATTTAAGTTCAACTGTAAGTAAGCCGTTAACTACCTTTTCGGGTTTAAGTGCAACAGAACCGGGAGCTGCTTTGATCTGTGAAGAGGTTGTGTATTCGCCCTTTGCATATCTTACAACCTTAAGATCGTCAAGCTGACCGAAGGTAACTACATTGTCATTTTGAACCATTGTGGGAACCTTCTGCTGAATTTTAACAGTATAGATCTTGGTGTAACCGTTTTCGTAGCAAACTGCAACTGTTACAACACCGTTATCTCTGTACTGAATTGTGTATTCGTCAATACCCTTGAGAACACCCTTTGCGGTAAATGCTCTTGCACCTTCTGCAGCTTTTATCTTTGCTGCGGTCTTGTATTCACCGTAAGCGGTACGGATAACCTTAACACCGTCAAGATTATCAACGGTAAGCTGGAGACCGTTGGAGGAGAATATAGGTTCAACAACATTTACATAAAGGTTAAGGAACTTCATTGTACCGTCATTGTAACGGATAAGAATTGTATATGCACCGCCTGCAGGAACGGTATAGCTGTATTCGGATGCACCCTGAAGCTTGCTCTGTGTAAGACGAACTATCTTGTTAGCATTAACTTCTGTATAGGTTTCGTATTCGCCGTTTGCAAGGAATATATCCTTAACATCTTCGCTTAAGCCTGTCATGGTGATAACAGCACCTTCAACGGTAGCAGCGGGTTCGGTAACAACAGGTTCTTCTTCAACAGTAACATCTACCTTATAGAAGAATGTACGGCCGTCTATAAGAAGTGTCCATACAGTATATGTACCGGATTCGGATACTTCGAGGGTGTAAACGCCGTCAACTGTATTGGCCTTCATTTCATGGTAGGGAACAGAGGTGCCGTTAGCTTCGATGTCAGCTTCGGTTGTGTAGGTTCCCTTAGCATACTTAACGCTGTCAAGATTGTCTGCATTTGTAAAGATGATCTTGTTTCCTTCGGTAGAAACTGTAACGGGAGTTACATATCCTGTAGCGGGAATTGCTTCATCTTCGTATGCTTCGCATCTTTCGCAATGTCTGCGGTAGATACCTTCCTTGGTAGCTGTAGGCTTCTGAACAACGATCCATTCGCCCCATGCGTGTCCCTGTGCAGGAATTGTTTCCTTATAGGTTGAACCGCATGAGCAAACATAATTCATTATACCTTCACTTGTACAGGTTGCTTCTCTGTAAACAGTTCCAACATATTCATGCTCGTGGCCTTCGATCTCGCCTGAATACCACTGTGCAACAAAGGTTACATCGTTATGAACTGCATAGTATTCTGTAGGAGCAACGCTCAATGTGTAGTTATATTCGGGGATATACCATCCGGTAAGAGTATAACCGGGCATTACAGCAACCGGCATCTGACCGAATGCATCAATGTAGGTTTCACCGTATTTGATATTATACTTGGTTGAGCCAACCATCTGACCTCCGTTGGGGTCAAAGGTTACGGTATAACCCAACTCATCCAATTCCTTTGTTAAAGCACCGCCGCAGAAGAGACATGTACCTGTCATCTTACCCTTGGATTCAGCAGTTGCTTCTTCAACTACAGTCCAGCTTGTGCAGTAGTGACCTTCACGGAAAACTTCCTTTGTTGTTACCAATGCATCGCAAATCTTACAGTAGTAATGCTCAAAACCGTTTTCTTCACAGGTGAGGTTTTTAAGAGCAATATTTGTGGGAACACACTGGTGAACCGATGTTTGGAGATTTGCTTTGATGAAGGGGAATAATCCTGCACCGTCACAGGTTACATAGTCAAATACCATAAGTCCGCGTATGCCCTTGTTAACGGCAAGTTCGCACTTGTATTTGATAGACTGCGGGTCATCATAGGTGATAAATTCACCGTTTGAGGGATTGAAGAGGTAGGGTGCCTTTGCTGTATCGTCCCAATATCTTGTATAACCGTTCTTGTTGATGTAGTTGGAAACAAGGAGGTCGTAATGGAGATTGGATTCATCGCAAGTACCGGGCTGGAAGAGACCGTTGTTTCTGTTTGCAACCCAGAGGAATCTTCTGGAGTATGCACCGATACCGGAAACGATCTTGGATTCGGGAACGCCCAAAGACTTGTAAAGCTCTATATCACCCCATACGCTGCCTCCGGGAGGTACATGACCGTAAGGATCCTGGTTGTCGAAG